>DNMB01000144.1 GCA_003489485.1 Chitinophagaceae bacterium
AGCATCCCACCGAAAATACCATTGCCCACATGATAAGGCAGCGACATGGAAGTATAGCGAATACGGGTCGGAAACAGCTCGACCAAAAATGCGGCAATAGGACCATACACCATCGTAACAAGTACTACCTGAATAAAGACCAACCCTACCAACTGCCAAAAACCGGTATCGGAGAGCAATATCGTATTGACGGTACCATTTACATTCACTACTGTGTGTTCGGCTGAAGTGCCGATCTCGTACATCGCCGTATAGAGCGGGCGATATAAAAAAACGGCCAGTAGCATCCCGGCCAGCATGATCCATTTTCTTCCGATCTTATCGGAGAGCCAACCAAAGAAAATAAAGAAGGGTGTACCGAGTAGCAAGGCCCACATGATCAATCGACTGGCTTGCGCCAATTCTACATGTAGGGTGTTTTGAATAAAACTCAACGCATAGAACTGTCCGGTGTACCACACCACTCCCTGCCCCATAGTAGCACCGAATAAAGCGAGCAAAACGAATTTTAAATTGAACCGGTTGCCAAAGCTTTCGCGTAGCGGGTTCGAAGAAGTAGTGCCGGTTTGTTTCAATCGTGCAAAAAGAGGCGACTCCTGCATCCTTAATCGAATCACGATAGAGACCCCTACCATTATAATGGAGATCCAAAAAGGAATTCGCCAACCCCACTCGTTAAAATCATCGATAGACATGGACTGTTTTACCGTTATGATCACGGCAAGTGAAAGAAACAACCCAATGGTCGCAGTGGTCTGTATCCACGATGTCCAAAAACCACGAGCAGTAGACGGAGCATGCTCGGCTACATAAGTGGCCGCACCGCCATACTCTCCCCCTAATGCCAATCCTTGCAACAAGCGCAACAACAAAACGAGAACGGGCGCCCAATATCCAATGGTTTCAAAAGCCGGTATGCAACCGATAGCGAAGGTAGAAAGCCCCATCAGCACCAGCGTAAGCAAGAAAGTGAACTTGCGACCGGCTAGATCGCCCAAGCGTCCAAATACCAGCGCACCAAAGGGGCGCACCACAAAGCCGGCTCCAAATGTGGCCAGGGTAGAAAGCAATGCAGCGGTAGGATCGCCCGCAGGAAAAAACTTGGTAGCGATCACCACGGCCAAACTTCCAAAAATGTAAAAATCGTACCACTCAATAAGAGTGCCTACGGAAGAAGCCGTAATGACCCCTACCAATCCTTTAGAAGAGGTAGTGCCATTCATGCAACTATATTACAACTAAAATCCTTTTTTATCCGATTTTTCGGAAGTTGTTTTAGGAGCCTCGGGCATTTGAATGGCAAGCATGCGTCCCTTTGACTTCATCAAAATGGAAGCCGCCTTTTTTACATCGTTCACCGAAAAGGCGTTGTAATATTTCTCTGCATTTACCACGTATTCCGCAGAGCGCTCTCCCAGATGAATGTCCTGTAAGGTACCCAGCCAGAATTCATTTTTCTTCATGTCTTCTCGGTGCTTTTCGATCCAGGCCTTTTTGACTTTAAAAATATAACTGGTATCGACCCCGCTGGTGGCGAGCGTTTGTAGTTGAGCTGTAAATGTGTTGATGAGGGTATCGACCTTAGCAGGACCACAAGGCAACTGCAACACGAACTGATAACTTCCTACGGGGAGTTTACTCACCTCTATGTTGGTACCTCCTCCATAGATCCCTTGGATCTTCTCTCTCATTTCCTCTATTATGGCAATGTTCATCACTTCGCTCAGACCGGCCAACTGCAAGGCGGTGGCTTCGCTGTACGGAACTTCTCCATGATAGACTCCCAAGATCAAGCTCTTGTCTTCTTTTCCTTTTTTAAATCTGAAATTATTGACGCCATTAAAAGGACGAACCTTGTTGTCGGTAAAGGATGCTTTTCCACTGGCGGGCAAGCCGGCCACATACTTTTCGAGTAGGGCAATCATTTCTTTTTCATCGAAGCTCCCCACGAGCACCATATGCAACCCGGCTACATTGCCCAATCGCTCGCGATAAATGGCGAGTGAACGATCGAGATCGATCTTATCGAAGTTCTCGGCCTTGGGCACGGCAGTGGGCGCTAACGGATTGTTTTCGTACAACACTTTATAGAGTGTATCAATAAAGGCGATCTGTGGATTGGCTCCGAGCATGGCTACCTGTGCCTTGTTGCGCGTAATCACAGAGCGAAACAGTGCCGTGTCCTTGCGGGGCTCCAGGACCGCCAGATGAAGCAATTGAAACATGGTCTCAAGATCTTTCTTGCTACTGGTGCCGGCGAATCCCGAATTATATTGTGTGATAGAAGGATTAAGCGTTACCGACTTTCCTGCCATGGCCTTGCGCATATCAGTGGGGCTAAATTCACCATAGCCCATGGCACCCACCATCATGGCTGCATTTTCGGCGCTGTATTTGTCTTTAAGCTCATAATTGCTGAGTCCGCCATATCGAGTAGCCGAAAGTAATATCTGATCGTTCTTAAAATCGGTTGGCTTGAGTGTAACCGTTACCCCATTCGACAATGTCAACTCGGTGGTACCAAGCGTTGCATTCTTTTTATTGCTCACGACCTTACCCGAACGGGGAGCCCCGCTGAGTAAATTGGCCGCTACCGCTTTTTCTTCGTAAGGTTTAATGCTGGCATCGTTGGCACGAGAGGATGTGACCATCGATAACAAGGTCGACTCGGTAGGGAGCAATTGCTTATCGTCTTTCTCAGGACCGGTCACATAAGAGAACAAATGCTCTTGATTGCGATACGAGTCGGTAAGGGCATTTACTTCGTTCAGTTTTATACCCGGAAGCATTGTCTTGATATACCCGAACTCTGTGTCGATACCGGGCACAGATTCTTGGTCGGTAAAATGTCTAATGTATTCATCGGCATATACGGCCGACTCTGTTTTATCTCTGTTGTTCCAAAGTCTTTCGTAGTTGGCCAGTATATTCTTTTTGGCACGCTCCAGCTCCGGTTCTGTAAATCCGAATCGTTTTACTCGCTCGATCTCATTCATTACAGCATTGATCCCTTTGCTCACTTCTTGTGTACCGGTAGCCCCCGATATGCTGAACGATTCATGGAATTTTGCATAGCTATTGAAGCCGGCACTCGCAAACACAAAGGGCGGATCTGCTTTTTGCGTAAGCTCCCTGAAACGATTGTTGAGGATCGACACATAAATATTTCTGATCAGATCCTTTCTATATTCTCCCAACGTACGACTGGGCGTAATGGGGCGCGCCGGAAAATTGATGCTAAACTCATAGCCCGTGGCTTCCTTATCGGTTACCACCATGGCCTTGCTGGCCGTATAAGGAGGAACGGCGGCATAGGTTCTCTCGCGTACGGTAGATGGCGTGCGGAGTCCTTCAAAATGTTTGGTGATGTAGCGAAGGGCCTCCTCTTTGCTGATGTCGCCCACTACCACCACGGCCATCAGATCGGGGCGGTACCAATCTCTATAGAATTTACGAATGGCATCGGTCGGAAATTGCTGAATAATACTATCGACCCCGATGGGTAAACGGGTTGCATACTTTGACCCTTTAAATAGTTCGGGATACACCTTCTTGAACATTCGCTCATCTCCACTTTTTCCCAATCTGCTTTCTTCTAAAATAATGGCGCGCTCACTATTGATATCTTCATCATAATAGGTGACCTGATGAGCCCAGTCTTCCAAGATCTGAAATCCTTTTTCAAGATTACCCGGCTGGTCGGTAGGAATAGGCAAAATGTAAACCGTTTCGTCGAAGCCGGTGTAGGCGTTCAAGTCGCCCCCGAACTCAACCCCTATATTTTGTAAATACGAAACGATATCGTTCTTTTTAAAATTACGCGTACCGTTAAAGGCCATGTGCTCGGCCATGTGAGCCAGTCCCTGCTGGTCATCGTCTTCCATGATCGAACCCACTTTTAATACCAGTCGTAACTCGACCTTTTTCTCGGGTTTTTTATTCTCTCTGATAAAGTAAGTCAGCCCGTTACTGAGCGTTCCCTTAACTACCTTGGCATCAAACGAAAGGGGGGTAGCCGGGTCAGTTTGAGCCAAAAGACGAATCACTAAAAAAAGGCCGATCAGCACCAGAGATTGTTTTTTCATAAGTCGTAATTGAGGGGGTAAAGGTATCCAAGAACCAAAGAGCATTTGGGGGCTTTTTGAGCTGCACGGGGCTTAACTGCAAAAGGCCTTGCTTCTGTCAAAAAAATGTAAAAATGAGGGTAGATAATATATTTTTATTTGTAATAAATTGGTTTTTAATGCTTTGTGCAGATTTAAGAAGAAAAAAGCCAGTCCGCTAAAATGCAGCATTTTTTTACCCAAAATTCTCTTTAGTTGTTAATAAATGCTGAATTTTGCGATGCTGTAGCATGGCCGTAGACGCCATATACATATGCCAATTTTAGCATTGCTTTAATTGATTCGTTTTCAATAATTAGTGTTTTATAAATTTTAAATTTTAATCAGCATGAGAAAACTGTTGTTACTCCTGATGTGTGTTTCCATCAGTGCTTCACAACTTTTCGCGCAAGGAAAAGTCGTGAAAGGAAAAGTGACCGATGAAAAAGATGGCTCTCCTCTTAACGGAGTTTCCGTTGTGGTCAAGGGAACCAGTGCAGGTGCTGCTACCGGAAAAGACGGTTCATTCAGTTTGAACCTGCCAGCCGGTGCCAAGACCCTGGTGTTTTCCTTTATTGACTATACCACACTCGAGGTGGCCATAGGCAATCAAACCACTTTTAACGTATCGCTCACTTCTGAAGAGAGAACGATCTCCGAAGTGGTGGTAGTAGGTTATGGTACCCAAAAGAAAAAGGCCGTAACCGCCGCGATCGGTAAAATTGACCCCACGCCCATTGCTGACCTGGTAACACCCAGTATCGATCGCCAACTGGCCGGTCGCACTGCCGGTATTCAGGTAACTACTTCAAGTGGTCTCGTTAACGTGGCCCCCCGTATCCGCATTCGCGGTGTAAACTCAATCAACGGTGCTCGCAGCCCGCTGATCGTGGTAGACGGTACACCCGTAATCGATGGAGGTTTCTCCGGTGTAGCCAATACCA
>DNMB01000205.1:0-3637 GCA_003489485.1 Chitinophagaceae bacterium
GCGACAGTACCATAAGCTTTTGAGAGGTTTCCGTACTTAGGAAAACGAGGTTTGGCACTCCAGTTTTCTACGCCAAGCAAGAGTAACTCTTGTTGTTCTTTTTGCAAGACCACCTGCTCGTTGAGTAGCAGCCTCCAGCCCATTTGTGCTTGCATTTGCTGTAAGGTGGCAAGATTATTTTGCTTTGCCTCAACACTATCCCATTTTACGTAATCGGCATAATCATGATTGCCCAATACGGAGTAAACACCCAGCGGTGCCTTCAGCCGGCCGAACAGATCGAGGTAAGGCGTCATTTCTGAAGCCAGATTGTTGACAAGATCACCGGTAAACAAAATGAGGTCGGGCCGCTGTGCCAGAATTTTTTCGATACCGCTTTCTACCGCAGAGCGATCGGTAAAACTTCCGGAGTGTATGTCGGAGATATGCACGATGCGTAGTCCGTTGAAAGCGGCGGGCAAGCGATCGAAATCCATTCGAACTTTTTTAACCTGGTAGCGATACCGATTGCCCATGCCGTAGGTAAGCAACCCAAATAATCCCGAGCCGGCCAGCATACCGGCCCAGCTCAGAAATGCGGAGCGGGTAATGAGGTCGGCATCGCCACTAGCGGCAGTGGAAGATTTGGTATAAAAAATTTTGATGACACCCCATTGCAACGCTCTTCTGATATCGTCGGTCAGAAAAAAAACGGCAGCAAACAGCTTGGCCAAAAAAAGGCCGGCGATCAGCGCAAACACAATGGATCGCGCCAACTGGCTCGCGTTCTTGGCAAAGAGGTAGGGCAAGAATAGTAACAGCAAGAGCGAGAGGGCCGAGACCAACCAATACGAGCCATGCAACAGCAGTCTTGCCCTGGGCGTGGCGCCGGTGCTAAGATGGCGCATGACCTGAAAAACGTATACGTCTAGCAAGAATAGGAATCCTAGAAAGATCCACCAAAAGGGGGCATTTCGCATGGGGAGGTAAAATTAATGGGCAAAACTTAATTTTGTCGTCTTACGCCAATCAGGCATCTTTACCACTAACATTTACAACGTAAGGAAGTTCAGCAAACTATGGGAAGAATCATCGGGGTAGCCAATCAAAAGGGAGGGGTCGGAAAAACCACCACAGCCATCAATTTGGCTGCCAGTTTTGCCGTGCTAGAGTACAAAACACTGCTCGTTGATGCCGATCCGCAAGCCAATAGCACCACCGGTGTGGGGTTCGACCTGCACAACGTGACCCAAAGCCTGTACGACTGTATGGTAAACCAGGCCAAGGCCAAGGATGTGGTCTTAAAGACCGAGATCCCCAACTTAGACCTCATCCCCTCACATATCGATCTGGTGGGTGCAGAGATCGAAATGATCAATTATCCAAACCGCGAAACGGTACTAAAAAATTTATTGGAGGCGGTACGTGACGAATACGATTTTATCATCATCGATTGTTCTCCCTCTTTGGGGCTGATTACCGTAAACGCGCTTACCGCAGCGGACTCAGTAGCCATTCCGGTGCAAGCTGAATTCTTTGCCCTCGAAGGACTGGGCAAATTACTGAACACCATCAAGATCGTACAAAGCCGACTCAACACGAATCTGGTCATCGAAGGCATCTTGATGACGATGTACGACGGACGACTCAGGTTGTGTAACCAGGTCGTTAGCGAAGTAAGACGTCATTTCGAAGACATGGTATTTACCACTATCGTACACCGCAATGCCCGGCTGGCAGAAGCACCTAGTACAGGCAAACCCGTGATTCTCTACGATGCCAATAGTAAAGGGGCCATGAACTACCTGAACTTGGCCAAAGAGATCTTGCAAAAAAATAATCTGACCCGCATCAAAAACGAAGAAAGGATCTTAGAACTCTAACTCATGAGCAACCCCAAGCAACACAAAGACCAGTTGGGCAAAGGGATTCGCTCACTGCTGCAAAGTATCGATACCGATCTCAAGACCACCGGCGGTCAGCTAAAACCATCTGTGGTAGAATCGGCTACTTCCTCTACCCGAATCGCAGTGGCCGACATTGAACCCAATCCCAAGCAACCCCGTCGTGATTTTGACGGCGAGGCGCTGCAAAGTCTGGCCGCATCCATTAAACAGCACGACATCATTCAACCTGTAACCGTGGCCAAGCTGGCCGGCGGCAAGTACAGACTTATTTCGGGAGAACGCAGATGGCGGGCTGCAAAACTGGCCGGCCTCACCGACATTCCGGCCTACCAGCGTCAAGCCAACGACCAGCAATTGCTGGAGCTGGCCCTGCTAGAGAATTTGCAACGAGAAGATCTTAATGCAATAGAAGTTGCGCTCAGCTACAAGCGCATGATGGATGAATTACATTTTACCCAAGAACAGGTTGCAGACCGAATGGGTAAAGACCGCAGCACCGTAGCCAATAGTATTCGACTGCTGAAACTTCCGCCAGACATTCAGCTCTCCGTTCGAAAAGGAGAACTGAGCATGGGCCATGCAAGAGCTTTGCTGGCCATTGAACTGGTCGATCAGCAACTCTATGCCTTTAAGGAGATCATGAGCAAAGGATTGTCCGTTCGACAAACCGAAGCCCTGGTGCAACAACTAAAAAAAGAGCAGCCCTCTGTTAAAAAAACGGCAAAATCAACGGCCAGTTCTCCTTACAAGCGTATTGAAGATAAATTAGCCTCTCATTTCAGCACCCGGGTTCGCATCAAGCAAAGCAAAGAGGGCCAAGGACAGCTGATCATTGAATACTATTCACAAGAAGAATTCAATAAAATTCTCAGGCAACTGAATGCTCCGCTCGATTGATGAAGTCTTTTTTATCTTTTAGCTTTTGCAGTGTGCTGCTACTGCTTGGTCTGTATGCAAGCGGTCAAACCACCCCTCCGCCCAAGCAAAACCGCTATGATTCTGTTACAGCGGCTCATCCTCCCAAAAAAGCTGCGCTCAAATCGGCCCTTGTGCCGGGCCTCGGTCAGATCTATAACAAGAAGATCTGGAAAGTACCCATCGTGTATGGCGCCCTGGGCACTTCGGGTGCTATTTTCTTTTATAATCTCAACAATTATCAAGACACACGCTTTGCCTATCGGGTTAAATACAATATGCGAGTAAACCGCACCGATTCGGCCCTATTTAGCCAGATCAAACCCAACTTGCAGCCTTTGCCGGAAGAGAGTCTTAAATACTACCGAAACCAATTTAGAAGAGACATCGATTACTCCGTCCTTTTTTTTATAGTACTGTGGGGGCTGAACGTAGTGGATGCGGCGGTTGATGCTCACCTCAAAAGTTTTGATGTGGGCAATGACCTGAGTCTTCGCATTGCGCCGGGCTATAGCGAAACGGCCGCCACGCATGGGTTGAGCCTACGACTAACGATCGGAAAATAAAACCAGCGCAGATTCGCTTTACTTACATCCCAATACTTCGCACAACTTCGCCTCCAGAGCAGGACCCCGAAGATTTTTGGCAATGATGGTTCCACTGGGATCGACCAAGAAATTATAAGGGATCCCATTGACGCGGTAGAGTCTCGCGGCTTCATTGTTCCAGAACTTAAGATCACTGACATGGGTCCAGGTAAGTTGGTCTTTTTTGATGGCCTCTAACCACTTGTTGCGTTGGTCTTCGCGGTCAAGCGAAACACCAAGCACCGTAAA
>DNMB01000205.1:4047-4394 GCA_003489485.1 Chitinophagaceae bacterium
ACATATTTTCCTTTAAAAGAAGAAAGCGATACCATCTTTCCACTGGTGTCGGCTTGTGTAAAGTCGATGGCCTTGGAACCAACGGCTCCGATCTTTCCATCTTGTATCATGGCATTGACCTGCTGTCCGGAGGCGCTTTGACGCGCAGGAGCCTTTAGGGATTCAAAGCTTTTTTCGAGCCAGGCCATGTCATTAAAAAATCCGTACGTAGCCGCCAGTACAAAGGTGGTTACCGGCGAAGCAGGTTCTTGACTGACCAATCCATCTATCAATTGCTGCATGGCTGCATTGGTGGCCGTATACGCTGCCATCAAACTATCGCGCAGCTTTTCGTTTGTGGCACTATT
>DNMB01000134.1 GCA_003489485.1 Chitinophagaceae bacterium
CTGGTAACCACCCGGCATATCATATTGCGCCCTAAGACCTCTTCCATAAGAAAAGAAATGAGCTATCTCACTTAGCTGCCCCACTGCTACGTCCCAACGACCCTGTCTGACATGGGCCATAAAAACGTTACGCTCCAACGTATTGGCCATCCCGTATAGCTTGGATCGAAAATTAAGGTCAATGCCACCCTGCCTCAATGGTATAGAACCCTGAAAGGCCCCGTAATAGCTAAATTGCTTGCCAACACTCATTACCCCGGTCTCTACCACAGCAGGAAAGTCGCCGTATCGAGTAGCATGTAGTTTGCCAGTGGGATTGAGCCTCGTCAGCGTCAGCGGCAAGCTTTGCACAATACCAGTACTATCGTTTACCTTGATAATAAGCTTTTGCTGTCCTTGCCAGCGATTTAGCACTACGGCTATGCGGCACGGAAGCAATGAATCTGCCCCGGGTGGTAGACGTAGCATAAAGTGCTCGTCGAAAGAAGACCCGGTTTGCCTGACGGTCACACGGTAAAGTCCGGCAGTAGTACCTTTATTTTTGATCAAAAGCGGCACGGTAACGCCTTTTGCATCTTGTAAGATATCGATGCTCTCTTGAGGTGTTGTAACAGAAAAATCATCTATCGCTCTCGCCCTAACAAAAAAAAAGGTATCCACCATCTGATTGACCCCTTGTATCCCAACGCGAAGTTTCACGGGATGAAAAATAGACGATGCTCCGGTTTGCTTAATTAAAGTAATCGGGATATAAGCCACCGAATCTGAGTTGACCGGAGCGGTTATAGCTGTATCACCAAGTAATCTCCATCCGGTGGGCGGAAAAACGGAAGCAGTTACGAAACGACCTGTCGATTTTACCCTTACCAGGTTGTATAAAAAATAAGAATGCTCGGCAATGGTCAATGAATCTGAAAAAGAGATGGCATGATCTTGTTGTGCAGTGGCAAAAAAGGATCGCAAAAGCATCAACAAAAGAACTATCTCCTTGAGAAAACGAATCATTTTCTATACGATAAAAAGAGGTTGTTCTCCCCGAAGAGAGAACAACCCCTGCGTAGCATTTGCGATTAAAGTTGTGTTGCGGTCAAGATAACACCCAAACGGTAGTCACCACCGGTGTAGCTCCACCCTGGCAGTGCTCTCATTCTTACAGAGAAAGGTTTGGCTGCACCATACACACCTCCGGTGATCAAGGGGGCGGAACTGGTGCTAATAGGATTCCAAGTGGCAGGTGTTGCATTCGTACCGCCTGTGCCATTGCTGGCTAAGTTGTACTGCAATACACTGCATGGCATTACGTTGTTACCTGTTCCTGAACCGGTATAAATGAACTGGGAGGTTGCAGCACGAATGGCCACATTAAAGTTCCGGTTTGAGAACACAAGAAAGGGACTGGTTTGGTTTCCGAATAGATCTTCCAGCAATACACCGGTGGGACTTAAGTAATCGCCGGCGTCGTTAAAATCAGCCTCCAAGAAGTCAACTTGAGGGATCATGAAGATCACATTTTCAAGATCAAGCTTGGTGAGAATCACAGAGGCATCTGATGCTGGCTGCGCACTGGCTACTGTAAAGCTAACGGCCGCCATAAAGGCAAATAAAAACCTTTTCATAGAGATTTGTTTTTAAAGAATGAATAAATGTTTAGATCGGAACCGGCCCCTACAACGTTGTACATGCAAGATGCTGCATTCGGGTTGCCGTAAAAATGACACCAATCAACTACGCAACACTAATTGGTGGACATAAAAAAAGGCTGATCAGCATCTTGTTGATACTGATCAGCCAAAAAAAATAAAGTGACTAACGATTAATGATCACCTTTCCGGATGCGATCACCAGATTGGAAGCATTCACAAGTCTTACCACATAGAGGCCTCCTTGTGCAAAGCGCAGGTCAACTTCCATCAACGGATAGCCCGACGTGGCAGGCAGTTGCTTGCTAAACACCATAGCGCCCTTGGTATCGAACACCTGTAAACTATAGTTAGTGGCAACTGCACTATAATAGGAGACTTTAAATAATCCATTATTGGGACTGGGGAAAATGAAAAGTCTTGTTGTAACAGAATCACCTATCACTAAAACCTCCGACGTGTTTGCGCAGGGCAGTCGGGGAGGATTATTTTGCACACGCACCTTGTAGCTACCAGAGGGATGCTTCCAGCCAATCGAATCTACAGTGGCAGTAGTCTCTCCCAACAAGGTGCTATTATTGAGTAACCAAGTGTAGGTATAAGAACCTGCCGGCGTAACGGTCGCATTGATCGCGGTCTGAAGTCCCGGCATCACCTTTGTATAAGGGCTCGCTTGCAAGGTAGCTACAGGATTCGGCTCAATGGACACTGCTACAGGCGCGGAGACGGTAGAACAACCAAAGCTGTTGGTTACGGTAACACTATAATTACCCCCCGTTCCCACCAATATCGACTGTGCGGTAGCACCATTGCTCCAGCTCCAGGTACTGCCCGCAGAGGCAGCCAATAAAACTCTGTCACCATCGCACACACGAGTAGGCGTTAATGGTGTAATAGTGGCAACAGGCAGCGGGTTTACCGTTACTACTGTTACAGCAGAGGTACTTACGCAAGTTCCTGTCGTAACGGTAACGCTTACGGATGCAGTAGCATTAACAGTAATAGAAGAGCTGGTTTGACCGTTGCTCCATAGATAAGAGTTACCGCTGTTTGCAGAAAGTGTTACCGATCCACCCTGGCAGAAACTGACAGGCCCACTAGCCGTAATGGAAGCAGCAGGAACAGCGACCAAGGTCAATGTAACGGCTGTTCTGTTAACACCCTCACAGCCTGTAGCGTTATCGCGTGCGGCGGCATAGTATGTAACGGTTCCGATCGTATTTCGGGTGGGAGAGTTAACTACCGTTCCGCCTGTAGCCGCCGTGTACCAAACGATGGTTTGACCAGCGGGTACAGAAGCAGAAGCTGTTAACGTTGGAATAACCGCACCAGGGCATACTAATTCTTGTTGATTACCTCCGCTTACCGGAGCGATAAGCGAGCTGCTACCAACTGCAACAGCCAACTGAACCGAAGGAGTCTGACAATTAGAATTAGTTGCATAAACGGTAACATTACCGGACTGGCTGCCAGAAGCAAAGGTGACCGTGATCTGGTTGGTTCCCTGACCCGAAAGGATAGCGGCCCCAAGAGGAACGGACCAAACATAACCGGTTGCTCCTGAAACAGCGCCGATGCTATACGTAACCTGACCGGTACCACAGATGGTCGTCTCGCCTGCAATGGCTCCGAGCGCACCCATATTACCTCCTCCGGAGGAGGCGGTTACGGCAATAGCGGTGGTTCTTTGGCTTTGTGCATTCGTGGTTGTACTTCTGGCGCAAATGACAAACCAACTACTTTGTCCGGCGGTTAGCCCGGTTGCCGTGTAACTAGTGGATGTGATATCACCGGCAAAGATTACATACTCCCCGGTAGTTTGATTCAACCGGTAGATATCGTAATGCGTGGCACCGGTTACGGCCGTCCAGCTAAAATTTATTTCTCCAGCTGCACAGCTTGTACCATTACCAGAAAAACCTGTTACAATTCCCAAAATCTTAAAGTTTGCATCGCTTTGATCGGTCAGTGAACCATTGGTGATCCGAATAATTGCCTGAGCAGTATTCAAACCAAGCGGAACAGACCACGTAAATCGAGTAGCCGTGGAGGCAATGTTATTGGCAATAAGATTCCAGGTAGCCCCATTATCGACAGAGTACTCGAGTGTCTGCGTGCCAGTGGCCCCCATCTGATTCCAGGTGATCACTTCGGAGGAGCCCGGAGAAAATGTTTCGGTACCATTCGGGTAAATGATCTCTACGCGGGGCTGATCGACGGTCCAGCTAACAGCATATTGTTGATTGGTACCGGTAGCCACACTGGTACCGGCCACTTTGATCTGGTAAGTGCCGGCGGGAGGGTTATAGATGGTTACCTGCTCTACATTACTGACATTATCCACACCGGTTGTTGCACTTGCAGCAGGATTGTTCTTGTCTAACACCCAGGGCAAATAATTACTACTGCTATTCGATACCGTCAAATCGAGATTGTTCACAAGCGCAGGATTTGCGTTGGGAGCGCCGGCAGGATCGTTCCAATTCAACATCACATTCAATCGAACCGTATTGGGCGGTACAGTAATGGTAAGCTCATTGAGAGCCCCATTGGCAATGGTATTGACAGCATAGCGATTGTCTTCTAGTACACGAACCGCCTCCAATGCATCGATACGACCATATCCAAATCGATAATCAGGTCCGGCGTTGCCAAGATCTTGCGCAGTATTGAGCACAGCACTTTTGATCAGTGCAGAGGGAGGAAGGGTATTATTATTGAGTTGCTTGAAGCGCTCCACCAATAAGGCGACCGAACCGCTAACACCTGGGGTGGCCATAGATGTTCCTGATATGGTAGCATAACTGGTAGCGCCCGTACTGTACGTAGAGAAAACATTCGTACCCATCGCACTGATATCGGGTTTTACTCTTCCATCCTGCACTGGTCCAAAACTGCTCGAAGAAGACATGGCATCAGTAGATGTTACGTTAGCGACCAAAATATTATTCTTAGCCGATTTTCCGCTACCCGTAATGGTGTACCATCCACCTGTGCAAGAGGTCTGCGAATTACCTGCCGAGTGAACATGCAAGTGGTACGGGAAATTATTCAGATTTAGATCGGTAGAGCGACTGGTAGCAGAGTAAGCAATGCTGAGTCCATTGATCCCACAAGTAGCCGTACCGCCATATGAGTGACTACTCACGGCAAGATTGTAGGCAGGTATACCGGCTGCGATCTCAGCAGGAACGTTTCCATTAAAATCATAAGAATACAATTTTGCGTTCGGTGCCATTCCCCTTGCAATAGGGTTAGCAATTCCTTTTCCCAATATGGTACCAGAGCAATGGGTCGAGTGATCGCTCAGGGCCACGTTCTCGACCTGTGTAACGCGACCAATTGGTAAAAAATCAAGATGCTGCCCGATGGCTCCACCATCCCAAATACCAACATTAATACCCTCCCCTTTTAGATTACGGGGACCATCGCTGATGGGGGCCACCCTATGAAGCGAACGACCGGGAAGATTTTCGTTTTGATTTGGCTCATCGATAAACTCCGCCCATTGCACCACGGGCAGACGCACAAGCGCTTTGAGCTGCGAAACGGGAACGCGAACCACAAAGCTCCTAAAAGGCGCATCTTCTCTGATGATCTGCGCTCCAAGGGTAAGCAACAGCGGTTCCATGGCCGAACGACCAAGTTGTTCGAAGGTTATGATGGTCACATCGGCCGTTCCGGGCGCAAGGGTCGCATGGGCAGGAACTTTCGCATACAAAAGATCCGGAATCGTTTTCTGTATGTCTTGAAAAGCGAATACTGCACGAACGGCATAAGCACCAAATGTATTGATATCAAAACTAGTACTGATCTTGGCCGCATAGGCATAGTTGGGGAAATAATCGAGCAGGGTAATTCCCACTTGCGATAAATTCTCGCGAACTGAAGCACTGGGAATATCGTTGAACTGCAAGACCGCATACCAATAGGGACCAAACTGAGTGCTTCTAAACACCTGGTCTGTCAAACGAAGCTTGGCAGTGTTGGCAACAGGAACGAATACACCGGCACGCAATTGCACCTGGTAATCGCGAGGCTGCTGGGCGAACGAAAAAAAGCTTGCACCTAAAAAAACAAACAAGATCGCAAAGCGAGAAATAAATGATTTCATCAGGGAGAGATTTTGTGACGCTGAAAATAAGCCAAAACGAATTAGCACCGAAATGGTGTAGCACAATTTTATTTAACGGATCATTGGGGTTCAACAAAACTGCGTAACAGCCCTTTACTTTACGAACAGCTTGTACACATCTCGATGTAGACGCAACTGCCCTTCGGCATCGATTGTAGCGGGTAGATACAAACAAAAGACGGCAACAGGTTGCCCGAGGGCACGCGCCACGGGCTTTTTATCGGCATAACAAGACTGCAGATAGGCTGTATCCAGCCCCGCACGAAGCAATTTGCTTCCCAGCAGCAGGGGCTCTTCCAGCCGTATACAGCCGTGACTCAAAAACCGAGAGGCTTGCAAAAAAGCGCTCTTGTGGTTGGTATCATGCAGATAAACCCCGTAAGGTGTCTCAATATCGAATTTGAGCACCCCCAGCGCATTGTCGCATCCGGTAGATTGCCTGATGGTGTAAGGAAAATACCCGGCATGAAAATCTCTCCAGTTTAAACGGTGATGATCTACCACCCTTCCTCTGGCATCGACCACTTGCATGTTTCGCTGGTCAAGCCAGCCGGGATTTCGTTTGATCTTTGACAGGTACTCACCAATGGCAATGCTGGCTGGCACATACCAATAAGGATATAAGATCAGTTGCTTGCAAAAACTGGCGAATCGTGGCGTGGGAGTAGCGGGCTTTCCTACAATAGCCCGCATATCAATAACGGAGCTTCCATTTTCGTAAAGATCCAAGCGAGCAGCCGCAATATTGACCAAAACGAATTGGTCCAGGCCAAAATGAAAGATCCACCGATATAATTGCAAGGAACGCTGCAAATTCAGCAGGGTGTCCGACAAGGTGGATCCCTCAGAAAAACGACTTTCTTTTTTTTGCCGGGCAAGCAGTGCTTTTTTGATCAGCACATAGTCTAGGTTGGAGGGCTCAAGAGATGAAAGCCATCTTATCATCTGCTTTTCACTGGCAATACCTTTTAATCCCGCCTCGATCAAACTATCATCCCTGTTGCGATACAGGGTACTGACCGCATCAAAGCCAACTGCATGAGCTGTAAGATTACCCCGAAAAAGATCATAAGAGGTAGCCACCAAAGCATCGATAAACAGATAAGTAGAAAAAAGACTCGTGTCGACCGATGGCCTTGCAAGCAGTTGCTTTAGCGCATCCACATGATACGGGCGTGCGATCAGTCGTAGACGATACAAGCTATCTACCTGATGTACCATCGCTGTTCGAAACTTCGTTGCAAGCGGTGAAGCATCGGTGCACAACGAAACCAGTTTGGTATTTTGTGCGACCCGCTTGGTCTGCACAGAAAACAACAGCCGATCTGACTGGCCCCAAGCGGTCGCAAGAGAGCAGCACGTAAAAAAGATCAAAAACCTATATACATACAAAAAGCGCATGTAAAATCATTATGGATTAGTAACAATACGATCTATATACCTCGTAAACGTGTGGCGGTCCCAACCGGCCAGCCTGCCACGTTGAATCAAAAAGTCATTTTGCCCGGGGTGCTCTAAAAAATAGTAGAACGAAAAAGGAGCGCGGGGATGAGCCCATCCCATCTGTTGGCCAAAGCGAAGGTCATTGAACACCAAGGTGTCGGTACGACGTTGCACGATGTAATATCCCTTTGAAAAACGGATCAGGTGCTGAACATCTTCGCGATCATGCACACCGGCAAGCAGTGAATCCTGCTTTGGAAAGTAGGTTAACGAGAAATTAGATTTTTCTTGATCAAAAACAGAGCGATATCCCACATAAAAACCCTGCCCGACATCAACGGCACAAAACCATAATAAAGAGGTGAAAGGTGCGGGAGTAACAAAAGAGCGAACGGGTTGCAGACCCTTCTTTCTACACTGCTGCTGCAACTCTTTTTCTATATGTATTTTACTGAAAAGTCCGACTAGCAGGTAAGCGAAGCAAATCAAAAATGCAACGACCACTGGACGAATAGTAGCTGGCCGGTCTCGCCTCAGGGTAAAAAACAACCACCCGGTAGCGATCACCAAGGGAAGGGTCATGACCGGATCGGCCACAAACAATAAATTCCCCGATACCCGGTGATGGCTAAAAGGCTCCCACCAACCCGTTCCATAGACATTCAATGCGTCCAATAAAAGATGTATCGAAATTTGCACGGCAAAAAATATCATCCAGCGGATCAATGAAAATCTAGCAGCGCCATGCAACCGCTGAGCACCGATCGCCAGCAAGGGCGCAAGCAAAAACATAAATAAAAAAGAATGGGTAAAGCCCCGATGAGCCAACAGATCCTCTGCAGGGCTACACCACATGCCTGCGAGAAAATCTATATCAGGCAATGACTGAGCGGCCGCCCCCCACACCAAAGCTTTTGTTCGTAGTTGCTTTCCGCCTAACAAACCTCCCACACAGGCCCCCAACGCAATATGAGTAAGCGAATCCATCTTTACTAGATTATATCTACATCGACCACTACTTGCACGCTCCTAAAATTGCGCTGACCGGTCAACTGAATAATTTGCTCTCTGATATCTTTTTTGCATTGTACTAACAGCGAAGAACGACGAGGTAGTTTCAGTAACAACTCGGTTCGGTATTGATTGCGAACCCTCGATACCACCGCCGGAGCGGGACCGGTCAGGTAGTTACCGTACCGATTCGCAAATGCCTGAGCGAAGGCTTGTGCAGCCAGCACGCTGACGGACTCTGACGGATGCCGAAAACTCAATAAGATCAACCGACTGAAAGGAGGATAGAAAAACTCTTCTCGCTTGCCGACCTCCTCATCAAAAAAGGCACGGTAGTCATGTGCCGTAACATACTGAAGCACCGGATGAGCAGGCTGCGAAGTCTGTACAATGACCTCTCCGGTTTGCTTCTTTCTGCCGGCTCTTCCACTGACCTGCTCCATCAATTGAAAAGCTCGCTCATGCACCCTAAAGTCAGTAAAATGCAATAAGCCATCCGCATCGAGTATGCCCACCAGGTCGACCCGGTCCACATCCAACCCCTTTACCACCATTTGCGTACCGACCAGTATATCAATTTGTCCTTGCTCAAATTGCCGAACCAATTGCTCATGTGAATGCTTACCGCGAATGGCATCCACATCCATTCTGGCTACGCGGGCCAGCGGGAACAGTTTTTGCAACTCCTCCTCGATCAACTCGGTTCCAAAATTTCGCTGGGTAAAAGAGCTACTTCCGCAACCAATACAACGCGACACCACCGGATAGGCCGATCCGCAGTAATGACATAGCAATTGCCCTTTTCTCTTGTGCAGTGTAAGTGATACGTCACAATGGTTACAAGAAGGTATCCAGCCACATTGCTGACAAACTTGGTAGGGAACATACCCTCTTCGATTCTGAAACAAGATTATTTGACGACCCGCAGAAAGCACTCGCTCCATTGAGCGAACGAGGGCCGGGGTAAGAAACCCTCCCGCCCTATCCTTAACAGGAACGGCCCTGGTGTCGATGATGCGAAGAGGTGGCAATGAAACATCCGCATAGCGCTGCGAGAGCGCTACCAAGCCGAATTTTCCTGCCAACGCCTGGTGATAGGTCTCTACCGAAGGTGTAGCACTGCCCAGTAATACCTTGGCCTTTGTCAAAGAGGCTAAATAAATGGCCGCATCCCTTCCGTGATAGCGGGGCGAGGGTTCCTGCTGCTTAAAGGAAGGATCATGCTCTTCATCACAAACGATCAAGCCCAGTTTTTTGAAGGGAAGAAAAACGGCAGAACGTGCGCCCAGCAAGATGGTCAACTGCCCCGAAGCAACTTTTTGCCAAAGCTCAGCTCTTTCTTGTTGCGAGAACTTGGAATGATACACCCCAACCTGCCCGCCAAAACAGTGCTGCAAACGGCGTACGATCTGCGCGGTAAGGGCTATCTCGGGGAGCATGTACAAGACCTGCTCTCCGCGCCCCAGGGCTTCACCGATCAACTTCATGTACACATGCGTTTTTCCACTGGCGGTAACCCCTTGCAGCAAGCATACCATTTGATGCTGCCAACAAGCCTTTATCTGATCAAATGCTTCTTCTTGTGGTGCAGAAAGTGTAAAATCGATGGAATGAATAACGGGCAAGTGATCGATTCTGTCGACTTGCTTTCTGTACTCGACCAATATTTCTTTTTCAATGAGCACTTTGAGCAACGAAGCAGAGGCACCTGCACGTTTTAAAAGTACGGCTGCGGATACTTCTCCTTTTGTTTGATGCAATTCGATATGGGCCAGCAAGAGCGCAAGTTGC
>DNMB01000118.1:0-4504 GCA_003489485.1 Chitinophagaceae bacterium
TGACGGCCGGGTTGAGCGGAACATTCGCCAACATCCTTATTCCGTTGCAGATCGGTGCGCGCGATATGGCTTCTCCATTCTTGAACATGCTGTCTTACTGGTTCTTCTTCTTGGCCAGTGTGATCATGATGTCTTCGATCTTTGTCAATACCGGTCCTGCTTCGGGTGGATGGACGATGTATCCTCCTCTCAGCGCACTCAAGCAAGCCGGCGACGGACAAAAGATCGGAACCGATCTATGGCTGGTCAGCATGGCCCTGTTCATCGTGTCTTCTCTATTGGGAGGACTAAACTACATCTCTACTATTTTGAATATGCGTACCAAGGGAATGAGCATGACGCGCATGCCACTCACTATCTGGGCCGTATTCTTTACCGCTATTCTGGGCGTACTTTCTTTCCCTGTATTGCTCTCCGGTGCCATCCTGTTGTTGTTCGATCGCAACCTGGGCACTAGCTTTTACCTGAGCGATATCGTGATCAATGGAGAGGTGCTTCCTAACGAAGGAGGTAGTGCGATTCTTTACCAGCACTTGTTCTGGTTCTTGGGTCACCCCGAGGTATACATCATTTTGTTGCCTGCCATGGGTATGGTATCGGAGATCCTTTCGGTCAATAGCCGCAAACCCATTTTCGGCTACATGGCCATGTTGGGCTCTTTGTTCGCTATTGCCGTACTGGCCTTCTTGGTGTGGGCGCACCACATGTTCGTTACGGGACTCAATCCGTTCTTGGGATCGGTCTTCGTATTGCTTACACTGTTGATCGCCGTTCCTTCGGCCATCAAAGTATTCAACTGGCTCACCACCCTGTGGAGAGGTAACATACGCTTTACACCGGCTGCACTTTTTGCGATCGGGTTCGTGAGTTTGTTCATCTCAGGTGGATTGACCGGTATCTTCTTAGGAAACTCTACCATTGATATTCACTTGCACGATACGATGTTCGTTGTGGCTCACTTTCACATTGTAATGGGAGTGGCTTCTTTCTTCGGCATGTTCGCCGGAGTGTATCACTGGTTCCCCAAAATGTTCGGACGTTACTTGAACAATACCATGGCCTATATTCACTTCTGGGTGACCATGGTGGGCGCTTATCTGATCTACTGGCCCATGCACTACCAAGGACTGGCAGGGGTACCTCGTCGTTATCTCGACAAGAGTGGTTGGGTAAACTTTAATAATTTCAGAGACCTCGATCAGATGATCACCATTGTGACCATTGTAGTGTTCGCGGCTCAACTTTTATTTGTGTTCAACTTCTTCTATTCTATTTACAAGGGCAGAAAAGTTCGTTCGCAAAATCCATGGGGCGCTAACACGCTCGAGTGGACGACCCCCATTAATCCCGGACACGGTAACTGGGAAGGAGATATTCCCGAAGTACATCGCTGGCCTTATGACTATGCCAAGGATGGACGCGAGTTTATTCCTCAGACCGAGCCGGTGGGAGCGCATGAGAGTAAGCATTGATGCACAGTGACCGGTTTAAAGCGGTCTCACATCGATGTTTCGAAATAGTGTTTGTTGAAAAATAGCGGAGGATTCATGAAGATCAGGGATTATATACAGTTGATGAAGCCTTCGCTGAGTATCATGGTGGTGTTCAGCAGCGTAATCAGTTACCTGCTGGCGCCGAAGGTGGTCGAATACGACTGGCTTATGATACTCTTGCTCTTTGCAGGTGGGATGTTGGTTACCGGAAGTGCCAATGCAATCAACCAGGTGGTAGAACGTGATACCGATGCACAAATGAAGCGTACTGCTAACCGGCCGATTGCATCGAAACGACTTTCGCCGCAGCAAGGATGGCTCTTTGCCATTCTTACGGGGGCCACAGGTGTGTGGATGCTGGGAAATTGGTTTAACTGGATGGCCGCCTTGCTGGCTGCCTTTAGTTTGTTTCTCTATGCATTCATTTATACGCCGCTAAAAAAGGTCAATTCGATTGCGGTACTGATCGGAGCCGTGCCCGGCGCCTTACCTTGTTTGATCGGGTGGGTAGCGGGGCAAGATGAATTTTCGCTGGGGGGATGGATCTTGTTTGCCTTTCAGTTCTTTTGGCAGTTCCCGCATTTTTGGGCAATTGCCTGGGTGGCACACAAAGATTATTCTTCTGTCGGATTTCGTTTACTGCCCTCCGAACAGGGCCCCACAACGTTTACGGCTATGCAGACCATTGCGTATTCGCTCTTGCTGGTGCCGGTTACTATGCTGCCTTTCTTTACAGGCATGTGTAGTACCAAGAATCTGCAAGGACTGATCGCGATCGCTGTAGTTATCTTGGCCAATGTGTTTATGATCGGTCGATGCATCAGTTTGTATCGCACCATGGAGGTAAAGGCGGCTCGCCGAGTCATGTTCGGGAGTTATTTGTACTTACCGCTGATCTTGTTTGCCTTGCTACTGAGCAAGGCCGCGACAGCGTAAAGAAAAGGAGAATAAATTGAGTAATACGACCACTACAAAAATGCATCCTCACAAGTTTACCTTGTGGGTAGCCATGGGCAGCCTCATCATGATGTTTGCCGGGCTGACCAGTGCATTCATTGTAAAGAGCAACCAGGTCGGATGGAAATCGGTTACGCTGCCTTCCGTGTTCTGGTTGTCGACGCTGGCCATTGTGCTTAGCAGCGGAAGCGTTCACCTTGCACTGCGCTTTTTTCGTGAGCGAGAAATGGCACGCTATCGTCTTTGGATGGGAATTACGCTGGCGTTGGGAATCTTGTTTGTGGGATTGCAGTGGAACGGTTTTACGGCGCTGTGGGCCCAGCAGATCACCTTTCGCGGATCGGGAGCCGGGCAATTTCTGTATGTGATCTTTGGATTGCATGCGTTGCACGTAGTGGGTGGGGTGGTGGTATTGAGCGTGCTACTGGCAAAAGCTTTTTTTGGACGCATTAAAATATATAGTTCAATTCCTGTTGAGATAGCAGCTACTTATTGGCATTTTGTAGATCTTTTATGGATCTATCTCTTGCTTTTCTTTTTGCTGATCGGCGGCAATTGAACGGAACCAACACTAACGAAAACGAAACAGTAACGTATGGCTACATCGGCAACCCTTCAGCAGACCAAATGGTGGACAGGCGGTAAGAGTCCCTTTAACATGGAGTACGGCAAACTCATGATGTGGTATTTCTTGATGAGTGATGCTTTTACCTTCGGGGCCTTTCTGATCTCGTACGGCACCATCCGCTTTAGTCAGAATTTCTGGCCCGATCCCAACGTGGTATTCAATGCCTTTCCGGGCGCCGGCCACGCCAATCTTCCACTTGCCTTCGTGAGTGTGATGACCTTTGTGCTGATCATTTCTTCTGTTACCATGGTGCTGGCGGTACATGCCGGACACAACAACGATAAAAAAGGAGTCGTCAAATGGCTCATCTGGACCATCATCGGCGGAGCTGCCTTCTTGGGCTGTCAGGCTTGGGAGTGGCATCACCTGATTACCGGTGAGCACGTGGTGCTGGCCGATGGTAAACTCGACATTATCGGGCAAAGCATGCGCGGCAACCCTTGGGGACGACTGGTTCCCGAAGAGCAAGTAATGGCCGCTTTGCAAAATACATCGCACGAAACCTTGTTGCAGCTTTCTCAGATGGGCCATGGCGGAGCTGCCGCCGCTGCCGATCATAGCGCACTTAGCCATGAGCAGTTGCTTAAGTCCATACAGGTGGCTGAGCTGCATGTGCGCGAGAAAGGTCCAGTTGCTTTCGGTGGTTATTTCTTTGGCATCACCGGGTTTCATGGCTTTCACGTATTCTCCGGTGTTATCATCAATATCGTGATGCTGCTGATGACACAAAAGGGCGTATTTGAGCGCAGAGGTCATTACCTGATGATCGAGAAAGCCGGTTTGTACTGGCACTTCGTAGACCTGGTATGGGTCTTTGTGTTCCTTTGTTTTTATCTGATCTAATTCATCTTATTCGTCACCCAAGAAATTAATACACTATGCAACATCCGGCTTTCGAAGAAGTAACCTTTCATCATCATACCGATGACGCAACGTTTAAAAAGAACGTCAGAAATACCACTATACTCCTTTCCATCATTACCATTGTAGAGCTGGCCATTGGTCTGCTCATCTACAATATGCACAAAGGAGATTCTCCCAATGAGTTACTGGTGCTCATGTTCAAAGGAATGGTCTGTATATTGACCTTGGCCAAGGCATATTACATCGTCTCTGTCTTTATGCACTTGGGCGATGAGATCCGCAACATGATCATGACCATTGTGGTGCCCTTATTGCTTTTTATCTGGTTTATTGCTGCCTTTATTTGGGATGGCAACTCTTATAAGAATCTTCGTAACACCTACGATAAGCATTATAAGGAGTCCACGATGCCTACCCAGCATAAGGGGGGTCACTAATACGCTATTGTTACATTGAACAAGACTGCCGTATATGCCCTGTTGCTGGCGCTGATCATCCCGCTGATCGCCTACTTTATCGTAGATGTCAAAAGTCATGATGCCCTGCAATTGCCCAGGCATTA
>DNMB01000118.1:4882-15845 GCA_003489485.1 Chitinophagaceae bacterium
ACGGTGTGGCACCAGCTGGCTAATTTTTCGTTGCAGAATCAAGAAGGTAAGATGGTCTCTTGGGAGAGCCTCGATGGCAAGATCGTGGTCGCGGATTTCTTCTTTACCCGCTGTCCTACTATTTGTCCTTCGATGACACAGAACATGAAGCGTCTGGCAGAGACCCTGCACAATGGAAGTCGGGTGGGCGACCGCACCAATAAGAAAGTTCATTTTCTTTCTTTCAGCATAGATCCCGAGCGTGATACGCTGGAGCGGCTGCGCTATTGGGCCCAGCGGTTTCAGATCAATCCCGATACCTGGTGGTTGCTTACCGGTAACAAGAAAGCGATATACGACATGGCCCTCAACGAAATGAAGTTGGGGTTGATAGACGGCCAGTCGGTCGATACGAATTTTGTACACAGTGATAAGTTCGTCCTCATTGACGTGAACCGCCAGGTCAGGGGCTACTACGATGGCCTCGATCCGGACGATCTGTCGAGATTACAGCAAGACCTGATCTTGCTCACGATGGAAAAAAATCCGAAGGCCCGTAGCTTTTTCGAGGGCAAACTGGTCATCATGGCCGTATCTTTCTTGCTCGCCATCGTTGGTGTATTTTTATTACTGTTCTTTCTTCGTAAAAAATAAATGAGTATGCTGCCTCCCGTACTTTCAAAAAATGATAAGCTCGCCAGCCAATTGATCTGGCTTTTTTCGTTCATAGTATTTACGGCCGTTGTCGTGTTGGGCCGGGTAAAACTCGAGGTCGATCTGGGATTTGATGTGCACGTGTTCGCGCTGATCAACGCTGTCATTAATTCTGCCGTGGCACTTTTATTGATAGGGGCTCTGTGGGCCGTAAAGACCGGTCGCTATGTGGCGCATAAGAACATGATGCTACTGGCCATGATCTTGTCGATCTTGTTTTTGGTAAGCTATATTGCGCATCATCTGCTGGCCGGTGAAACTTCTTTTGGTGGACAGGGAGCGGCTCGCACGCTTTATTACATTGTCTTATTTACTCATATTCCGCTGGCAGGCCTAATTCTTCCTTTTATTCTTTTTACTGCCTATCGTGCTTTGATCAGCGAATGGCCGGCACATAAAAAACTCGCCAAGATCACTTGGCCTATTTGGTTGTATGTGGCCATAACCGGTGTGATTGTCTACTGGATGA
This sequence comes from Chitinophagaceae bacterium, assembly GCA_003489485.1. GTDB lineage: Bacteria > Bacteroidota > Bacteroidia > Chitinophagales > Chitinophagaceae > JJ008. Next base: position 6,045 of record DNMB01000118.1, read on the forward strand.
TCAGCCCCTACTACAGCTAATTTCCATCCAACTCTTTGGCGGGGTCCCAGAAAAGCTTTTCAAAGTCCATCACTTGATCGTCTTGGATAGTCACTCCTTCTTTTTCTAATGCTTCTTGCATGGCAGTGGGAGAAGGAAAATGATTTTTTCCTGAGAGTAGTCCTAATCGATTTACTACGCGATGCGCCGGCACTTTGGGGTGAGCCCCATGGCTACTGTTCATGGCCCATCCTACCATACGCGCACCTGATCGTGCACCCAAACAGGCGGCTATGGCACCATAGGTCGTAACGCGTCCTCGGGGTACCAGACGGACCAATTCCCAGACTTGTTGAAAAAAATCTTGTTCGCGATTGCCTGATGGCAATACCGAGCGAAGTTGTGTGGTAGTGCGTTTGGGAGAGGCCATTTGAATAAAGATAAGCGACCCGAAGAAAATAATCAGGAGTTGATCTGACTGCTCTCTTTCTCTTTTTGCAACTGACTGCGACGAGGCTCGGGGACACTTTCAAAGTCATAGGGACAGTGCTTGCAGCCATTTCCGCAGCAATATCCTTTTTCGAGATGATAGGCCTCTGTCAGCACAACGAGTCCTTCTTCGTTATAGTAGAAATGTGTCCCTTCAGTCAGTCCCTTCATCTTCTTTTAATTTTTCTTTGAGCAGCTTATCGATTTCTATAGGCAGCTGATCGGGTAATGAGAAACAGCAGTAGTGAATTTTTTTGTGGCCTGCAATATCAAGCGATTCATAATGCGTTTTGATCTGAAGTTCATCAGATAGTACTTCACTGGCATAAACATTGTCGGTGGCAACGTGCAAGACGCACCCGTACAGATCAATAACAAGACGGGTAAATCGATACAGGTCAGGACTGTCTGTCTTTAAATGTATATAACCACCGGGTGCGAGTATTTGTTGATATTTTCTAAGGAATATCGGGTGCGTTAATCTTTTCTTGGCTTTTGATAGCCGCAGTTGCGGATCAGGAAAGGTGATCCAGATCGATTGTACCTCTCCGGGCAAAAAGTAATCGGCGATCTGTTCAATTTGTGTTCTTAAAAAACCAACATTGGTTAAACCCTCTTCGAGGGCTTTTTTGGCCCCCACCCAAATGCGGTTTCCTTTCAGGTCTACGCCTAGAAAGTTTTGATCGGAATGCAGTCGGGCCAGTCCCAAGGCATACTCTCCCTTACCACAAGCTAACTCGAGGGTAAGGGGCTGCTCTCGCTCAAAAAAGGTAGACCACCGACCGGCCATTCCGGCGGGAAACTCCAAAACATTGCTGAATTGCCTGATGGCTTCAAAACGGACAAGCTTTTTTTGTCCCATAATTAAAATTTAACCTGCAGGCCAATACCTACGATCGATTTAAGTTGAAGCCCCGGTGATTTTTTGGCTGCACCGAATAATCGTACATCATCATCATAGACGAGATCGAGGTTCCAGTTAAGGGCAAGGTTCTTGCCTATTTTGGCGTTGAGTACATTGGTCACGAAGAGATCTATATTTTGCGGATTGGTCTTGTAGTTAGAGAAAAGATCGACCCTTGTCTTGTACAATACGTACTTGGTAAAATTCTTTTCGAAGGTCAGCGTGCCGAAGGCGCCGAGCTGGTTGATGCTTTTCGTGCCCGGTTTAACGCCGTACTCTCCGCGACGCGATAGCTCCGGATCGGTAACGATCACCCAACGTGCCGTGAGCGGCGAAAAGAATACAGAGAGATTTTTCTTCGGTTTAAAATCAAGTCCCTGGCTAAAGATGATATAGCCGGGAGACATGAACGTAGAGGCAAAGGTTTTTACATTGTTCGGATAGGTATACCCGCGAATGAATTGCGAGCGTAGATTAAAGAGGGTCGCCAGATTTACTTTTTTATTGAGCGAGTAACCGTATTTGGAGATCAGGTCAAAGCGATCATCGTTTTTTCGGCTTCCCAGTGAGGTGGTGTTGATGTAGCCGAAGAATATATCGAGCGTGTTATCCCAGCTGTTGCGGTCTTTGCAGTAATACGAATAAAGTTGCAAGATGGTATTGATGGTAAACGAGAACTGATCGCCCCCGGCCGCCCAGTTACTAAGGGTGCCCTGACCGATGGTAAGCGTATAGTTGCCTCCCGATTTCCATTTTTTGATCAGCGAGTCGGGAATATATTTTTTTACCGGACGAAGTGATTCGGTCTGCAAGCGGCGAATGACGGCGTCTTGTGCCATACCCTTAGGTAAGGCCGTGATCATTGTGAGCAGCAGCGCAAGCGACAATACTTTCATTTCGGAAAATTCAGCGGCACAAATCTATCAAATTCCATTGTTCAATGAACCCTTCTTCCTTTCCATCGATATCCCCCTTTGATGCCGAGAAGGCCGGCCACTACGGTGTAAGCGATGTGCAAGGGTTGTAGCCAAACGAATTTTTTCAGTAAGGCAGACCGATCGAAGAAGCGGGCCACTTCTCTTACAAACGACCATTCCAACATTGCTTTGTAACCGCATCCCATTAAGAAAATGACCGCATAGCGACTATCGAAAAGTCCGCCCATGGCCATTATCAGCAGCAGTAAATTATAGGTCCATACCAATAGCAGCACGGGTTGCAGTCCTCCCTTTCTATAGTGGGTAGATTTGCTGGCCCAGCGAATACGTTGTTGTAAAAAATCTCCCCAAGTGGTTTGGGCTGCCGTGGAAACGATCGCATCTTTCGATCTCAGGTAAGTGATCTGGTGAGGATAGAGGTCACTGATCTTGTGCAGTAGAAAAAAATCATCTCCCGAGGCCACTTGGTCTGCTTCGGCGTATCCGTTTACCTCTAAAAAGACCGATCTGGGATAGGCCAGATTGGCTCCGTTGGCCATGAGCAGTTTTCCGCTCTGTATACCGGCGCCGGTTATTCCCTGCAGTATCATAAAATCGAGGGCTTGCAGGTAACCCAACCAATTTTGTTGGTGCTGCAACAGTACCGGAGCGGCAATGAATTTTGCTTGCGTGTACAGGTACTGCAAAGCCATCCGCTCTATCCAATGCGGCCCAGGAAGACAGTCCGCATCGGTGCAAACGATCAACTCACCGGTGGCCAGGGCCACACCCTTTTCGAGTGCTTTTTTCTTATAGGAGTTAATTCCGTTTTCTTGTAACCTAAGCAGCGATACGTTCGAAAAGGTCTGAACAATGGCCGCTGTTTCATCTTCGGAGTGATCGTCGATCACAATGATCTCTAGTTGTGAGGCCGGATATGATTGCGTCGTCAGGGCCTTTAAAAGCGTACCGATATTGGCCGCTTCGTTTCGGGCGGGCACCAGTACCGATACCTTGGGGAGCAAAACCGATTCGAAAGTTGCTGGTGCTTTTGCAGGTTGTGGTATGGAGCGCCAGTCTCTTAAAAATCGGTTCAGCAGCCCTGCGTAGAACAGCGAGCACAGTAAAAAGGAGAGGGTGAGGGTCGGCAGCATGCCGGACAAAACTAGGTATTGGCGAGGCAATCGAAAAAGAACAGTTTTTTAACAGGCGATCATTTTACAGGTAAGAAAATAATTGTAGATTTGATAGTTGCTTAAACAACTATATGCCAAACAACCAATTCAAAAAAGGCGAACTCTACAGCTTCATCACCGGGCTGGCCTCTACGGCCATTGCCAGAAGGCTTCAAAAGAAGTTCAATACGCATCAGTTGCCCGTTACCATCGAGCAGTGGAGCGTACTGTATCATCTTTGGAAAAAAGACGGGATCAGCCAGCAAGATCTTTGCAACGCCAGCTTCAGGGACAAGCCCAGTATTACGCGCCTGGTAGATAATCTTGAACGCGCTCAACTGGTCAAGCGTGTGGCCGCTGCCACCGACCGCCGCATCAATCTTATTTATTTGACCAAAGAAGGCCAGCAGCTGCAAGACCAAACCATGAAGTTGGCCGATCAAACGCTCAACGAAGCCTTGCAATCGGTACCGGCCGATAAGGTAGAGGTATGCAAGCAAGTTTTGCAAGTGGTATATGATAACCTGAGCTAACCATAATCTATCATCATAAAGACCGTACTATGTCTACTGTTACAGCATCAAAAAAATCCATCAAAGGTGGCCAGTGGTTAACGACCGCTCCTTTGCCCGAAGATTGTTTTATTCCTGAAGATTTCAGCGAAGAGCAACACATGATCAAAGACATGTGTAATCAATTTTTAGAAACTGAAGTTTTTCCGATCGTGCAGCGTATCGATTCGCTGGAACCCGGATTGATGCCCTCGCTCGTGGCAAAGACCGGAGCGCTCGGGCTGCTCTCCATCTCTATTCCAGAGGCCTACGGTGGGTTGGGAAAAGATTTTGTTACCTCCGTTCTTGCCAGCGAGTACCTTGGTGCGGGTCATTCTTATTCAGTTGCCGTTTCTGCGCATACTTGCATCGGTATGTTGCCCATTTTATATTTTGGAACAGAGGAGCAAAAGACCAAATACCTGCCCAAGCTGGTTACCGGTGAATGGGGCGGAGCCTATGGACTTACAGAGCCCAACAGCGGCAGTGATGCCCTCAGTGCCAAAACCACTGCGGTACTGTCTCCCGATGGCAAGCATTATATTTTAAATGGTCAAAAGTGCTGGATCACCAATGGGGGATTCGCACATGTGTATACGGTATTTGCAAAGGTCGATGGTGACAAGTTCACCGCATTTATCGTGGAGCGGGGCACGCCCGGATTTACGCAAGGACCCGAAGAAGATAAGATGGGTATCAAAGGATCATCTACGGTTCAATTGTATTTTCAGGATTGTAAGATCCCGGTCGATAATCTATTGGGTGAGTTGGGCAAGGGACATAAGATCGCATTCAATATCCTAAATCTGGGTCGTCTCAAACTTTGCGCTGCGGCAGTGGGCGGATCGAGAATGGCCTTGAATCACTCGATCACCTATGCAAAAACCAGAGAACAGTTCAAGCAACCCATCGCCAATTTTGGTGCCATCAAGCATAAGCTCGCAGAAATGGCCATCAGAATATTTGTAGCCGAATCGGCCCTATACCGTTCAGCGGCATGGATCAAAGAAAAAGAAGAAGAATTATTGGCATCGGGCAAACCTTTTGCCGAAGCATTGCTGGCCGGCGCGGAAGAATATGCCATTGAGTGCGCTGCGCTAAAAGTATTTGGTAGTGAAGTATTGGACTTTACCGTAGATGAAGGCGTTCAGATTCATGGGGGCAATGGATTTAGTGCCGAGTATAATATTTCAAGAGCCTACCGAGACAGCCGGATCAATCGTATTTACGAGGGAACAAACGAGATCAATCGTTTATTGGCGCTCGATATGACGCTCAAGCGCGCCATGGGAGGCAGACTCGATCTGATGGGCCCGGCCATGGCCGTACAAAAAGAGTTGATGAGCATTCCTGATTTTGGAGCGGGCGACGATACTCCCTTTGCCAGTGAGCAAAAGCTAATCGCCAATCTTAAAAAAGCGATATTGATGACAGCCGGTGCCGCGGTGCAAAAACTGATGATGAAGATCGAGCACGAGCAAGAGATCTTAATGAACATCGCTGATATGGCCATTGAGGTGTTTCATGCAGAAAGTACCCTTCTTCGCGTCATGAAACTGGTCGCTCAACGTGGCGAGCAAGCCGTGGCCGACCAGGTCGATATGATGCGAACCTATCTTTACGATGCTGCTGATAGGGTCAATAAATCGGGCAAGGATGCCATCAACGGTTTTGCAGAGGGTGATGAGGGTAGGATGATCTTGATGGGCCTTAAGCGTTTTACCAAGGCCGATCCGTTCAACAGTAAGGCCGCTCGCCGTCGTATTGCAGACCGAATGATAGAGGAGGGGCGCTACCGGTATTAAGATTTTAGTAATTTTGACATGAACCTCACTACATGAGCGAAACAAAGACAGCCCCTGTTTTGACCGGAAAGGATTTTGCAACGGACCAAGAAGTTCGTTGGTGTCCGGGGTGTGGTGATTATTCCATACTGGCGCAAGTGCAAAAAGTGATGCCCACCTTGGGTATTCCCAGAGAGAATATTGTCTTTATTTCCGGAATCGGTTGCAGCAGTCGCTTTCCCTATTACATGAACACGTTCGGCATGCACTCCATTCACGGGCGCGCTACCGCCGTGGCCAGTGGACTCAAAGCTACCCGACCCGAGCTGAGCGTGTGGATCATTACCGGCGACGGAGACAGCTTAAGCATTGGAGGCAATCATACCATTCATTTGCTGCGCCGCAATTTCGATGTCAATATTTTGCTGTTCAATAACCAGATCTATGGTTTGACCAAAGGGCAATACTCTCCTACCTCAGAAGAAAAGAAGATCACCAAGAGTACTCCGATGGGAAGCATCGATCATCCCTTTAACCCTGCGGCACTGGCACTGGGAGCCGATGCTACGTTTGTGGCCCGTACGATGGACCGCGACCCCAAACACCTACAAGCCATGCTACTTCGTGCCAATGCGCACAAGGGCTCATCTTTCCTGGAGATCTATCAAAACTGTAACATCTTTAACGACGGGGCTTTTGAGATCTTTACCGAAAAGGGAACCAAGCCGGTCGAAACCTTATTCTTAGAAACAGGCAAACCTTTGTTGTTTGGCGCTAACAATGAAAAAGGCATCAAGCTAGATGGCTTCAAACCCGTGGTGGTCGATCTTACGCAAGGCCATTCGGCTGACGATTGTTGGATCCACGACGAAAAGGATATTTACAAAGCACAAATTCTCTCTCGCATATTTGACGATGTTCATATTGAAGGTCATCTGCCCCGTCCCTTTGGTGTTTTCTATGAGACGGATCGTCCCTGTTACGAAGATGTGATGAAGGCGCAGCTAGAAGAGGCCAGTGCTCGTAAGCCCGCCGATCTCGATAAACTGCTTCGTGGTAACGAGGTCTGGACCATTCAATAATCTAGCTCCCCTTGCTGCGGCAGTAGTCTGAAACTTTTTCTGTGATAGCGGCAAAGCCCAAGCTTCTCAATGGCCTTTCGATGCGCAGCCGTACCATATCCCTTGTTTTGATCCCATCCATATTGTGGAAATTCTTGATGTAGTTCTTGCATCAACTGATCGCGATATGTTTTAGCAAGAATACTGGCTGCGGCAATGGAGGCAAACCGGCCATCTCCTTTTACAAAGCATTGATGTGGTATGGATGGATAAGCCGAAAATCGATTTCCATCGATGAGTAAGAGCGAAGGAGTTGTACCGAGCGCAGCGATGGCCTGGTGCATGGCCTTAAAGCTGGCCTTTAAAATATTGATCCGGTCGATCTCTTCGTGATCGATCACCCCAATGCCAAATGCGATAGCTTTTTTTTCAATGATCGGTCGCAGCTCCTCTCGCTGTGCGGCACTCAGTTTTTTTGAATCGTTTAATAAAGGGTGTTTAAAGTTCTTCGGTAGTATAACGGCAGCAGCCACAACAGGTCCGGCATAGCAACCCCGTCCGGCTTCGTCGCAACCTGCTTCGATCTCATTTTTTCTATGGTAAGCCGCCAGCATACCATGCAAGATGCAAAATATTGCTTAACAAAATCGCCGGCCGGACCCGCGTGGCTGTACCTTTGCGCCATGAATGTACCTGCTACTTCCAGACCCGTGGCTATTTGGTTGCTCATTGGAGTTGCCATGATCATCATTCAAATCGCATTGGGCGGTATTACACGGCTGACCGGTTCGGGACTCTCTATTACCGAATGGAATGTGGTGACAGGAACCCTGCCTCCGCTCAATGCAGCCGATTGGGCCGCTGAATTTGCCAAGTACCAAGAAACCCCTCAGTACCGCTTGCTGAATTTTGATTTTACATTGCAAGAGTTCAAATACATTTTCTTTTGGGAGTGGTTTCATCGCTTTTGGGCACGCCTGATCGGCGTGGTCTTTATGATCCCTTTCATCTATTTTTTGTTGACCCGGCAATTCAAGAGCAGTATGATCAAGCCCTTGCTGATCTTATTCTTGTTGGGCGCCCTGCAAGGTGCCATTGGTTGGATCATGGTGGCCAGTGGTCTTACGGGAGATGCCATTTATGTAAAACCTACGCGCCTTGCTCTTCATTTTGTACTGGCGCTCGGATTACTGTCGTATACCTTTTGGTTTGCGCTACAGTTACTGGTGCCTGCCGATCAACGTGTCGCGCTCCCCGCTGTTCGCAAACCCTTGGTATTTATATTGACAGTACTCGTTTTACAATTAGCCTATGGCGCCTTTATGGCGGGCAACAAAGCTGCCACTGCTGCACCTACCTGGCCCGATATTAATGGAGAGCTACTTCCTGGCATGCTTGGATCAGGTAAAGGAATTTTATTTTGGATCGAAAACAAGATCGCGATTCACTTTGTACACCGCGGCTTGGCTTATATATTATTGATCGCTGTGGTGCTGATGACGCTTCGACTTCATCGCCCTCATGGCAGTCGGTTGTTGCAAAAAGCATCATGGTTCCCGATCACTTTGGTACTACTGCAGGTCTTACTCGGTATTCTTTCGGTGCTGTACAGTACGTCTATCATTCCCGGACAGTGGGGAATCTTTGAATGGATGGCTCAATTGCATCAATTGGTGGCGATGCTGTTATTGCTTTCGCTGGTTTTGTTGCTTTATCTGGTAGGGGAAAAGATAGTTAAGTAGAAGAAATAAACCGTTTATAGTACCGATTCGACTACTTTAATTTGATAAAGTAGGGAAAAATGGATTTTTAGCCATTGTGTAATTTTCAAAAAGCGAAGAGGGCGGCTTACTGTCTTTATTATTTTTCATTTTCTGAATCGAAATAAGGGTATAGATATTCCCGTCACTCATTTTTGCCTGAATTACTCCGTATGGAATACTTTTATCAGTTAGTAAAAAGGGGTTTAGTCGGTGATTAATTTTCTTTGTCAAAAAAAGACTATCGTTATTAAGAGTAGTGAATAATTTGCAGGTATAGCCATTGATCAAAAAAATTCCATTTTTTTTAAAAGTGGTAACTGGCTCAAAGTAAAAGCTCTTTTTTTGGAATACATCAAAAGCGATTCCCCTTTCATCGATTAAAAACTCATCAGAGCCTTCCTGCTCATATTCAATACCTGGTACAATAAGCTTCCCTTTGGGTATGGCTTTAAGCCGGGCACTATTTCTTTCGGTTGTTAATTGGTATTCAATTTCACCAAAAAAAATCTCTCCCATCGTATTTTTTTCACCGAAAGAAACGTGATAGGAGGCCTGGTAGGGAGCCGTCACTTTCCTTGAACATGCGGAAAGCATGAAGCAAAAAAGCACTAGTACCTTAACGCTTACAGTCAACCTTATAAACATGAGTGAGTGAAAATTTAGGATTCAGTATGTGTTAGAAAAATGAGCTGATTTCTTCTTGGATAATACAATTTAGCAAATTATCAAATTCATTTTGTTTCAAACTCGGGAGAAATGGGTTTATAGTTTCAAAATCAACAATGTCGTACTTTTCTGTTATTTCAGCTTTTCCGCTCATAGGAACTTGTATACCCTGGGTTCCTTGACAAGGGCCCGACATTGTGACGGTACCGTTCACAGTTAGGCTTGGAGGAACAAGGGACCATGTCACAAGAATATTGTAGTTGACGACACATCCCCCGCTTAATGTTACAGTCCCGATAAGTCTTTTCTTACCCTTCGACGCATAGTTCGTAAGCTCCTTTGTGTCACTTACAGGGACGTATTCTTGCTCTATCCCCAACGCTGGTCTCCTATCTGTCCCTCCAACACTAAGCGACATAAGCAACAGAATTCCCATTGCGATCAGTAAGTTTTTAGTTGTTTTCATTTTGGCAGGTTTAGTTTTTGTTGAATGTTCAATATGAATTTAAAAG
>DNMB01000118.1:16173-17841 GCA_003489485.1 Chitinophagaceae bacterium
ATTTAAAAGTTGTTCACCGGGTATTTACTTGCTGTTTATACGAATTACTTTTATCAATTTCATGCCGTTAAATATGCTCTTTCCTATTATATGAATCATGGCGCCACTTAATTGTCAATACGCGCGCCACACAAGCGCGATCTTATTTCATTTTTAACGATGATCACATCATGGAGTCCCTTTTTAGTAAATACAACGTAACCTTGATCGGCTGTTCAATTCAGGTTTTGCTACGACCGTATTTTCCGAAGTCAAATAATTTAGGGTTTTTACTGTTTTCTTGACTCTTTTTCCTGGCGAGATTGTGATGTAGGGCTGAGGTAATAATTACCTTTTCTTCCAAATCTATCATCACAAAAAGTATTTTATGAAAATGGGATTAGTCGTCGTTGCGGTGGCATTAGGATTTTTAATTCAATCCTGTCAAAAGTCAACGATGGAAGACAGCTATCTGTCGCGCGAACTTCCATCACATCTTAATAAATAAGAACGATAAGTTGTCAAGAATTTTCTTGATTCTAAAGAATTTAAAAGAGAATCAGATAGTGCACTACGTTTACATGGGAAAATTGATTTTTCAAAAACCACAATTGAATATCTGGATGGGAATAATAGAAAACCAATTTTAAATTTATTGCTCACACGTGAAAAGTCGACTATCGGTCTTACCGAAGTAGTAGCACCTGGTTATTGTATAGGATCGATGGCAGCAGCTTGTGTCTATATTTCTTTAATTTATTAATCAAAACATATGGACATTTTTGTTAGTATAGTAGTCGGCATATTCATTGTAATATATTTTACATTTTCAATATACGGTTTGCATATATTGACTTCTCGGAAGTTATCATTAAACGATAGGCTAAAATGGGGTGCAATCATCTATTTTTTCCCAATCTTCGGCTTTGTATTATTTTATTTAGAAAAAATTAAGAAAAGCAATCCAAATTGAGTCAATGAGTATGTTTACTGATATTTTCCACCCATAGAGCATGATTCTGGTCTGGTTTATGGAAAACTTATAATTGAAAAGGTGCTTTGGTTTTTAATGGCTCAACGCAAAGCGACAGGGGTAATTAATCGAAAGGCATTGGCAACTACCTCAATGGTTACGCGTCTTGCACTTGGAGTGGTCTCTCCATCCACATGGATCAACGCACCACCGAGGTTTTCAATTTCTATCGAAGGTACTTGCCAGTAGTGTATATCTTGTTGTTGCGCTCCGGAAGACATCGATGCGACGATCTCTTCTCCTCGCAGTGGGCGATTGCGTCCACTGAGTTGGCGATAGGCCCGCCACAGCAGCGGGATCTTGTTTTGTTTTTTAACGATGACCACATCGAGTAGTCCATCGGATAGCGAAGCATGTGGAGCAATAGTAACCTTGTTACCAAACTGATCGGCATTGGCTACGGTAATCATGTAAGCATCGAGTGCGATCTCTTGCCCCAGTACGCGCACGTTAAATTTATAGGATGGGGCTGATGCAAATTGTTTTATCGCATGACTTATATAGGTGTTGAGCCCTCGGGTATCGCTTGAAGCATACGCGTGCGCCACCGCTCCATCAAAACCTAGTCCGGTCAGCTCGCAAGCAAACTGTCCATTTACGGTGTATCCATCGATGGGTCGTGGAGTGCCGCTAAATATAGTAGCGAGTGCCTTGCT
>DNMB01000118.1:18216-20253 GCA_003489485.1 Chitinophagaceae bacterium
ATGATGCCAAAAGGAAGATCCAGATGTCGAAACGCACCTACGACTTGATTTATCGTGCCGTCTCCTCCTGCAATGATAATATCGGTAAATCCAGACTTGCTCGTTTGCGAAAGAAGCTCCTCATAATCTCCTCCGATCGTTGAGTCGTGGCACTGAAAATCAAATCCCGCCTTACGGGTTTGCTCCTCGATCAGTTTTCGAAGCAAGCCCCGCGAGCCGTTGCCCGCGATGGGATTGATGATATAGAGGAGTTTTCTGCTCAAGTCTATTGATTTGATCAACAATTACCACCTCAGCAGCGCGCTGGCCCAGGTAAAGCCACTGCCAAATGCAGCCAGACAAACGAGTTGATGTTCTTTTACCAACCCTTTTTCCCAAGCTTCGCAAAGTGCGATGGGTACAGAGGCTGCGGTGGTGTTGCCGTAGTACTGGATATTGTTATACACCTGATCGTCTCGCAGTCCTAATTTTTGCTGTACGAATTGAGCGATACGAAGATTGGCCTGATGCGGGATCAATAGGTCAAGATCGGCAGGAGTAAGTCCGTTTTTTGTAAGCGCTTCCATGATGACCTCAGGAAACTTTACGACTGCTTTTTTAAAGACGGCCGGCCCATCCATATAGGGAAATAACTGAGCGTTATCGATCATTTCATGGCTCATGAACATTTGACCAATAGGAGCCTCATTAAAATCGGCGTAGCGTTCTTCTTTCCAGTGATTAGCATGCGTGCCCGGGTTATACATGGCCAGTATCTCGGCACTCTCCCCATCACTGTGCAGGTGAGTAGAGAGGATGCCGGCTTTTTCGTCAGTGGTTGGTTGCAATACGACGGCGCCGGCACCATCTCCGAATATGACAGAGACGTTGCGCCCGCGGGTGCTGAAGTCCAATCCAAACGAATGTTTCTCGGAGCCGACAACTAAAATATTTTTATACGTACCTGTTCGAATAAATTGATCGGCTACACTCAATGCGTAAACAAAACCACTGCATTGATTACGAACATCGAGCGCTCCGATCTCTTTCATTTTCATGGCGCGTTGCAAAAGCACACCGCATCCCGGAAAATAATAATCGGGCGACAAAGTGGCAAAGATGATAAAGTCGACGTCTTGGGGTGTGATGCCGGCTCGTTCAATGGCAATCTTCGATGCCTCGACTCCCATAGTGGTGGTAGTCTCTTGGGTACGGTGCGCAAATCTGCGCTCTTTGATACCGGTGCGCTCCTGTATCCATTCATCACTGGTATCCATATATTGTAGCAGATCGTTATTGGTCACGATCTGTTCGGGCAAATATTTTCCAATGCCGGCAATGCGGGAGCGTATCATAAAAGCAAGGTTGAGACTACAAAGTAAAGTAAACCCGCTAACAATCCATTTGACCTTTTACTACGAAAGGTGAACGTGGCGTGCTGTCTGCATTACTGCCGCGTAACGGGCGAAAGGCGTAAAACGCGTTCCCCAAACTCGATACAAGCTTTTTCTACGCTGGCCACATCCTTCGATTTAATGGGAGAGCCGAGCACGTGGTTACCTGTATTGGGAAGCGCCAGTTCTCTTTTTAAAGAGTCGGGGGTGCCCAGTGCGCTATACATTCTTTTCATGGCCGACACTTTTACTACCGGGTCCTGTTCCTTTTCGTTTTTGTAGTAATAGAGCATAAGCACCGGTGATGTAATTTTTTCAAACACCGATGTTTTCATGGTGGTTTCGAGCAACTGCTCCAATTCGACCGGAGCGGTCATCAAATACCGACTGTTCCAATAGCGCTTATAAAGTGCCGTTGTATCACTGATCACACGATAGGTTCCTGCAATGGCCTGCGCCAATTGTAATCCCCACGGATCATTGAGCATCCAGGCTTTGTTGTCATTGATCTCAATGTTGGGAGACAGTAAGATCAGCCCCGCGATCTCCGGAAACTCCGCAGCCAATTTTAGAGAGAGCGTTCCACCTGTTGAGGTCGACATCAATATTACTTTTTTGCCCAGTTTTTTTCCGATGGCTAGTGCTTGCACGGCCGATTCCCATA
>DNMB01000118.1:20601-20734 GCA_003489485.1 Chitinophagaceae bacterium
AGGGGTGCGGTCGTATCGATGCCGTGATCTTGCAAACGACTCAGATAAAGGTTCATGCCAAAATGGGTCGCAACGTTTCTGTGAACCGGGTCGCCTTCCATCTGCGAAGCCGAAAAGCCATGCAAGTAGACCA
>DNMB01000216.1:0-1017 GCA_003489485.1 Chitinophagaceae bacterium
GACAAAATACCACAGTGGCCACTGGTGATCTTGCTGGCTGGATAAAGGAATGTCTGGCCCTGGAAAAAAATACAACTACACAAGACCCGGACAGAATAGATCAACAGAGTTTGCATCATCAAATTGCGAAACTAGCCTCGCAAGAAAAGATCGACTCGCTTAAAGACTATGCGCATCCCGAGGCGTTACTAACCGGTGGCAGACTCTTACTACAGGCTGCGGCCATACTGCCCTACGAACTTTTTATGAATAATGCGAGACAACTTGCCACCATCGAGGCGAACCAAACCAGCTGGCAACAAGAGATCCGAAGGGCGATCCAACAAAAAAGCAACGAAAGAAACTGGAAAAGATACCGCGTGGCGGCCATCGTGGTCATTACGCTACTACTCTGTCTGTTAATTGCCAGTTAAGAGCTCTACGCTACGAGTGATTTAATACCGGCAGACCGCCTGAACGAACCTATCTTTGCGCAATGCATTTTGTAAGTGTTGAGAACCTATCGAAAAGTTTTGGAATTAACCCCCTGTTCTCTTCGATCAGCTTTCATATTAGTCAGGGAGACAAGATCGCTCTTATTGCACGTAACGGATCGGGCAAATCTACATTGCTTCGGATCTTGGCCGGACAAGAAACGGCCGATACCGGAACGGTGTGGATCAACAAAGAGGTCGATGTGATCTTGTTTGAGCAGGAACCCGCTTTTGACCCACAAAAAACGGTTGCAGAGACCATTTTTTTCTATGATCACCCCCTTATGAATGCGGTTCGAGCCTATGAGGCGGCCACCCTCTCGCAAAACGCGGAAAAACTTAACGAGGCCATTATTAAAATGGATGAATTAGGGGCTTGGGACGTAGACGCCAAGGTCAAACAGATATTGGACAAGCTCAAGATAAAAGAGCTGGACCAACACATCGGAACACTGAGCGGCGGACAGCGTAAACGAGTAGCGCTTGCCAAGACATTGATCGATATTGGCTTTGAACACAAGAACTGTCTTCTCATAATGGACGA
>DNMB01000216.1:1405-4192 GCA_003489485.1 Chitinophagaceae bacterium
CTGACACTGATACTGGTCACGCACGATCGCTACTTTTTAGATAACGTATGCCAAGAGGTATGGGAACTGGAAGGAAGTCAGTTGCATGTATATAAAGGCGATTATGAGAATTACCTCGAGAAAAAAACAGCGCGTGTTGAAAGTGACAAGGCCTCGGTAGACAAGGCGCGCAATCTCTACCGCAGAGAATTGGAGTGGATGAGAAAACAACCTAAGGCCCGTACGACCAAAAGCAAGAGCCGGCAAGATAATTTTTATACCATCGCCGAAAAGGCATCGAAACAAACCCAAGAGGCCTCGTTACAACTTTCTATGAAGATGAGCCGGTTGGGCGGAAAGATCATCGAACTAAAAAAGATCTATAAGAGTTACGGAGACACCATCATCCTAAAGGGATTCGATTACACGTTCAAAAAAGGAGAACGGGTGGGCATTATTGGAGCTAACGGTGTAGGCAAATCGACCTTTACCAATATTTTGCAAGGAATCGAAGAGGCAGACAGCGGAAAGATCAATGTAGGCGATACCATCGTTTTTGGAAACTACTCGCAACAGGGGCTGCAATTGAAAGAGGACCAACGGGTCATTGAGTTCGTAAAAAATATCGCCGAGAATTTTCCGCTGGCCACCGGAGGATCACTGAGTGCCGCCCAGTTTCTGCAACTTTTCTTGTTCGAGCCAGACAAACAATACACTTACATCAGCAAGCTGAGCGGCGGAGAAAAAAGAAGATTGCACTTACTGTCTATTTTATTTCGCAATCCCAACTTTCTGATCCTTGACGAGCCCACCAACGATCTGGACCTGCCGACCCTGGCAGTGCTTGAAAATTTTTTACTTGAATTCGGTGGCTGCTTGTTGATCATCTCGCATGACCGCTACTTTATGGATCGCCTGGTAGACCATTTGCTGGTCTTTGAGGGCGATGGGGTCATCCGAGATTTTCCGGGTCACTACAGTCAATACCGGCAAGAGGTAGGCAAAAAAGAATCCACCGAAAAAAAGGGTGCGGGTGCCACGATCGAAACGAGCGCACAGCACATCTCGGCTGCCGTGGTCGCTACCGCAGAAAAGAAATCACTTTCCTTTAAGGAAAAAAGAGAATTTGAGCTATTGGAAAAAGAGCTACAGACACTCAACGAAGAGAAAAAAAAGATCGGTGAGCAACTGGCAAGCGGAACCTGTTCGTATGAGCAACTGACAGAACTCTCTTTACGCATGGAGCATGTTAGCAGTACCATCGACTCGAAAGAAATGCGATGGCTCGAACTCAGCGAGCGTAACTGAACTTACTCTTCTATGAACTCAAGGTCCTTGTGAAAGGTCTCTTTTGTAAGCAAGGCGGCCGTCCAGGTGATGGCCAAGATGATCACTCCGCTAATTATACCTGCGTTAATATAGCCGATCGATGGAAATGACTGCAGCCACTTGAACATGGGCAAAATAAATATGGCCAGCATTCCTCTGACCATATTGGGAATGGTAGTAGCCGCAGTGGCACGCAGGTTGGTGCCAAACTGCTCCGCACCCATGGTAACGAAAATGGCCCAGAAGCCGGTCCCAAAACCAAGCCCGGCGCACACCAGGTACAAGGTGGCGGCACTACCTTGCCAAAGAATGGTAAAATACAAGACCATGAACAACATGGTAATGCCATAGAAGATATAGAGCGCACGAGTGCGGCTGCGAAGCCACTGGCTGACCAACCCAATTAAGATATCGCCCAGCGAAATACCCGCATAGGCAAACATGATAGCCTTACCCGGATCGATCTTTTCGGTAATGCCAAACGCCAGGGCAAAATCATTTGAGAACGTAACAAGGATCCCGATCACATACCAGGTGGGCAGTCCGATCAAAATCCCAAACAAGTAGCGCTTAAATCGATCGAGGTTAGTAAAAAACAAGAAGAAATTACCCCGGGAGATCTTTTGTTCCTTTACCTGATGGAACATACTAGACTCTAGCACAGAGATGCGAAGCAGTAACAACGCGATCCCAAGCCCACCCCCGATAAAATAGCAGGTACGCCAATCGAATTGCTGCTTCATAAAATAAGCGAGTATGGCCCCTGTTAGCCCTATTCCGGCTACAAATGAGGTAGCGAGTCCTCTTTTTTGCTTGGGTATGACCTCAGATACCAAGGTGATTCCAGCGCCGAGTTCGCCGGCCAGTCCCAATCCGGCCACAAACCGAATCCACTTGTACTGCTCTACTGTCTCAACAAATCCATTGGCAATATTGGCCGCAGAGTAAAGAATGATCGAACCAAACAGAACACTGAGGCGGCCTCGTTTGTCTCCAATAACCCCTGAAATAATCCCTCCAAGCAAAAGCCCCCACATTTGCCACTGCAAGATCATCTCTCCATCGAGCTTGACCTGCTCGGGGGTGAGACCCAGCGACTGCAGACTCGGAATACGAATAATGCCGAACAACAAAAGATCATAGATGTCTACAAAATATCCCAAAGCGGCTACGATCACCGTTACATTGAAGAGTGTATGACGGGGGGTATTATTCATTTGACTTAGTCTTACCTAATACCATCTTAAATATTACCGGAGCCGTGGTCACCAACACAATGACCAGTACGATCACTTCGAGGTGTTCCTTTAGATCAAATCCATAACTGGCCAGGATCCACTTTTGTAAAAAGTAGCCGGAGAAGATCATCGAGAATACCCAAGAAACGCTTCCTACCACATTAAAAAAATTAAACTTGGCCCGGTCCATCTGTACAATACCGGCCACAATGGGGGCAAAGGTTCTGATAAGAGGCAAAAA
>DNMB01000003.1:0-2387 GCA_003489485.1 Chitinophagaceae bacterium
TTCTTCTTAAAAATATAATTTCAGAAAGGGAAAATAATTTTATAAAAAAAGGTACTATGTTTTGCATAGTACTATAATTTCTCCCTATCTTTGTAATGTTTAACGATCAATACTATTTATGAATATAGATAATACACAAAGTCAAATGAGGAAGGGCATCTTGGAGTTCTGCATCCTTTCGGCCATAAAAAGGGGCGAAGCCTACCCCGGCGATATCGTAGACGAGATGCGCTCGGCCGGTTTGCACCTTTTCGAAGGGACCCTCTACCCTTTGCTTACCCGTCTTAAAAATGCCGAGATGCTGACCTACCGCTGGGTCGAGAGTCCATCGGGACCCCCCCGAAAGTATTTCTCGCTTACCGAGAAGGGGCAACTCTTTTATGCGGAACTCGAAAAAACCTGGAAAGAACTTTCGGAGGCTGTCAACAAAGCCACTTCACCCAAACCCACCAATCTCTAACCTACCTCCTCATTGTTTCATCTACAATAATCTTAATCAGCATCAATATGAAAAAGATCATCAATATTAATCTGAGTGGACGCATTCTTCCGATCGAAGAGCCCGCTTACGAACAACTTCAGTCTTATATCGGCACGCTCAGAAATTTCTTTTCGTCCGAGCAGGGGCGCGATGAGATCATCAACGATATAGAGGGACGATTCGCGGAATTGATGTACGATAAGATCAAAAAAGGAAACGACTGCATTACAGAGACCGATGTTCATGAGTTGATCGGCCTGATGGGCCGACCCGAGGAGTTGGCGCAAGAGGCACCTATGGATGAAGAACCTTCCGGTACCAGTTCTGCACAATCCGGATCAGAAAATTCTTCATCGACCGGTCATGAAAAAAGACAACTCTGTCGCGATGAGAACAATAGGATCATAGGGGGTGTAGCCGGCGGTCTTGCAGCTTATCTGGGAATTGACCCAGCCATTGTGCGCGTGCTGTTTGTGATCTTGGCCTTTTCTAGTTTTGGATTGGCCGCCTTTGCATATGTATTGATGTGGATCTTTATCCCGGCTGCTCTTATGGAGTCGTACAAGGGCAAGCGTTTTTACAGAAATCCCGACGATAAGATATTGGGTGGTGTAGCCAGTGGTCTTGCAGCGTATTTTGATAAGCCTGCTAAAACGATCCGACTAATTTTTTTGGCCCCCCTATTGTTGCAAATTCTCTTTTGGATCCTTGATGTGAGCAATGATGATTTTACCATTGTCGTCTTTAACCTCAGCGCCGGATCACTTGTGGGCTTCTCCATTATATTATATATAACCCTATGGGTCATCTTACCCAAGGCCATTACGCCCTATCAGAAAATGGAGATGCGCGGTGAGAAGATCGACCTGGCCTCTATTCGTAAACAAGTAAACCAGGGAGCCGAGCAGCTAAAGGAAAAAGTAAAGAGTTGGGAAATAAGCAGGCTGTTGTATGTTGTGGCCCTTTTGTTCAAGATCTTTTTTGCCTTTGTGTTCGGTGTTATTGCCTTTTCATTGCTTGCGGCGTTGCTTGCAGTTTGCTTTGCCGGGGCGGTTACCTGGCCTTACCAGGGCTTTATTTGGGGAAACACCACGCAGCAACTACTGGCCTGGGCTAGCGTGATCTTTTTTGTGTTGGTACCGATACTTGCCTTTATTATCTGGCTCATCAGAAGGATATTGGGTATAAAGACCAAGAGCGCTGTTTTGCGTTACAGCTTTTTCTCTCTATGGACGCTTGGATGGGTGATGTTGTTTTTGTTCTTTACCAGTATGGGCAAAGAGTTCTCAAAAAAAGAACAATCGGTCACTGCGGTTTCTATTTCTGCTGCGCAGCCACCTGTGCTCATGCTTACTGTTTCTCAGCCGGCACTTTCCTATTCTAACAGTGTTCCCTGGATCCATGCAGACGGTGATGACATGGGGGGCTGGGACCTTACCCAAGACTCACTGAAGTTATCGAACGTGGTCATTGAAACTGCACTCAGTCCGGATAGCTCTTATCATGTAAAGGTGATCAGAACGGCCTTTGGTCGATCGGCCGATCAGGCCCTGTTGAGGGCCGAGTCACTATTGTATCCGGTGCGGGAGTATACCGATACGACCAAGCGTAGTGCGACCGCTTCTTCGGTGTCTGTTATTGATCTGCCGAGTGGATATGCCATTGCAGCAAAAGATAAGTTTCGGGCCCAGCAAGTAAAAGTGGTGGTGCAGGTACCGGCCGGAAAGAACATTTTGTTCGATCGGTCAATAAAAGAAAAACTGAACGGCAGTGAACTGCAAATTCGTTATAACAAAAGGGGCCGGGTCAGCGAATTTTTGTGGGAGGATGTGACCTTTCCCTATCGGGGCGGAGTAGAATATAAGATGATGCCCGACGGTACGTTACGAAGGGCCGATGGGGTCGA
>DNMB01000003.1:2745-5056 GCA_003489485.1 Chitinophagaceae bacterium
CTCCCGCGCAACTTCGTACGCAACGATTGCACCATGTTCTGCCGCTTCCCTCTTCTCTGTTTCTATTTTTAGGCTAGTGTCTATGGGTGATTCACGTACATTTGTGCTTTCAAAAAAAGCACATGTCCGTAAAACAAACCCCGTTCTATAAAAAGCATCTTGCCCTAGGGGCAAAAATGGCTCCTTTTGCCGGATACGAGATGCCCATTTCTTACTCCGGTATCAATGACGAGCACGCCTCGGTTCGTAAAAACGCAGGAGTGTTCGATGTAAGCCATATGGGAGAGTTTGTGTTAAAAGGGCCCGATGCCCTCGACCTGATACAACGGGTTACCAGCAATGATGCAGCCAAGTTGCATGCCGGCAAGGTGCAATACAGTTGTTTGCCCAATGACAAGGGAGGCATCGTAGACGATCTGTTGGTCTATTGTCTCGAAGAGAACAAGGCCTATATGCTGGTGGTCAATGCATCTAATATCGAGAAGGACTGGAATTGGATCCAGCAGCATAATCACAAGGGAGTAGAGATGCACAACATCTCTGAGAAGACCTGTTTGCTCGCTGTGCAGGGGCCACAAGCGGCTCGCATGTTGCAACCGCTTACCGATATGGACCTGGTGAACTTGGCCTATTACACTTTTGTAAAAGGAAAATTTGCCGGTCTTGATAATGTGTTGATCAGTGCTACAGGATACACCGGTGCCGGTGGTGTAGAGATCTACTTCGAAGACAACAACGGCAATGCCGATCTAATCTGGGACGCTATCTTTTCTATCGGCGGCCCGCAAGGATTAAAGCCCATTGGGTTGGGCGCTCGCGATACGTTGCGTCTGGAGATGGGATTTTGTTTGTATGGCAACGATATTGATGACACCACTTCTCCACTCGAAGCGGGGTTGGGTTGGATCACCAAGTTTACCAAAGAGTTTACCTCTTCTGCATTGTTTGCCCGGCAAAAGGCAGAGGGGCTTGCTCGAAAACTCGTCGGGTTCGAGATGATCGACAAAGGAATACCCCGTCATGGCTACGACATTAAAGATGCCGCTGGACAGACGATCGGCGTGGTAACGTCGGGTACACAGTCTCCCACCCTTGGAAAGGCCATCGGAATGGGGTATGTGCAGACCGCGCAGGCACAACTCGACAACACGATCTATGTACAAGTGCGCGACAAGCAATTAAAAGCCCAGGTTGTAAAATTTCCTTTTGTATAACAACGACCATGCCCACGATTCATCTTACCACATTTATAGCGGCGTCATCGCAGGTGGTTTTTGACCTGAGCCGACATATTACGGTGTATAAAGAGTCGATGGCTCCATATAAGTTGGAGGCTGTTGCCGGTACCCGCTTTGGTCTGATCGAACAAGGCGATACCGTTACCTGGCGCTCGCACCAGTTATTCAAAGAAAGGCTGCAACGCGTTAAATATGTAGAGCTGCAACGCCCCGATGTGATGGTCGAAGTGCAACTGCAGGGCGATCTGACCAGCCTGCGACACGAACATCATTTTAAATCGATCGATAACGGGATGTTGCTGATCGACCTGCTCGATTTTGAGCTGCCCTATGGCCGAATAGGTCGCTGGTTCAACTCGTTATACTTTACCCGCTATATGGAATCTCTTTTGCATCGGCGCAACGAGACCATCAAGCGATTTGCCGAGACCGACCGTTGGAAAAAGATCTTAATTAAATAAGTAGAGAATTTTTTACATGAGTACCAAACCTTCGCTTTTCACCTCTCTTTCTCCCGCTCTATTGCATCTCTATGACCTCTCTGACAGTGTAGTGGTGATCATAGACGTTTTCAGGGCCACTTCTACCATCGCCTCTGCTTTACGTAACGGCGCTCGCGCCGTAATTCCCGTCGACTCTGTTCCCAAAGCTATCGAGATGAGCAAGAGCATAGATGGTGTGGCGGCCGGCGAGCGCGATGGAATGATCGCCGAGGGGTTGCAGCATGGCAATTCTCCCCTTGAGTATACTCCCGAATTTATTGGCGGACGCACACTGGTGTTGACCACGACCAATGGTACAAGGTTATTGCAGATGGCCCTCGATCGCAACGCGGCTACCATTGTCTCCGGCAGTTTTCCAAACCTGAGCGCCGTTTGTGATTATTTGCAGGCACAAAATAAAAATGTGGTACTGGGTTGTGCGGGTTGGAAAGACCGGTTCAATCTCGAAGACACGCTGTTTGCCGGAGCGGTCATCGATCGACTGCAAGATCAGTTTACCATTCATTGCGACAGCTCCTTGATGGCTGTATCGCTTTACCAACAGCACAAAGACGATCTGCTGGGATTTGC
>DNMB01000003.1:5462-7255 GCA_003489485.1 Chitinophagaceae bacterium
CCCGATTCGGCGAACGTGCTGCCCTACTATGAGAACGGGAAGCTGGTCATCAAAAAATAAAATCGTTCAAGATACGAAATTTTTTGACCGGTCGTCTTGATCGGCCCCATCAATTTTTTTCTTTTCTACTTGATGGAAATACGATGCACATTCCTTTAGATTTGTAGGTTATCCATTTTTTAAACTTGATTCTCTTTTAACGCACCCGGACCTTGGCATTACCCCATTTAGTCAAATACGTTTATACGCATGGAACCGATGAGGTCATCAAGCGAGGTAAAAAGATCCATGCCATCGGGTATGTGGAATTGGTAGAATACGACGAGTTATTTGGTACCGCTACCTTTCGTGTAAAGGATGATAGCTACAGCACGTTCTATAAGGTCTACATTCATCATTTCAGGGACCCCAAAGCGACATCACTTCGCTGCGGCTGTCCTTATAATCTGGGTGATATCTGTCGCCACGAGGCTGCGGCCCTTTTTCAACTGCAGGAGTTGCTCGATCGGGGTCATCTGCAAACCGGACATATTCGCTATGACCAGCGCCACACGGTAGTAAAGATGAAGTCGATCGACCTAAAGCATCTTCGTTTGCTCTGTGCGGCCGAGACGCTGGTGCAGGCCGAAACGTTTTTGCGCACCCATAAGGCCGTTATTGAGTATGCCGAGAACGAAACGGTCAAAGCCCAGGTAACACTCGAGGGAGAAGTTTACGATGTATTGATCAAAAAGAACGAAGAACGCAACTTCGATACGAGTTGTGAATACGAAGACAGCGATCATCCTCTTTGCTTGCCAAAGGTGATCGTATTCTTGCAACTGCTCAACACGTACGGCGCTGGTTATTTCGATAGTATTCGCAATTGGGATAAAGAAAAGAATAAGCTTCTTGAAGCCTACGGCTATTCGCTCAAGGATGATCTGAAAGGAAAATTTGAATTTACCTACCAAGAAGGAAAGCCTTTTTTGCGTGTACTGGACGCTACCATTAAGCGAGTGGCCACCCCAGTGCCTTCGGCGCGCCAGGCCTTGCGAACGTTTCCGACTCCCGCCCCTTCACTACCCGAAGTACCTATTGCACCTGCCGTATCATTGCCCGATCAGCGGCTAGGCGTGGTTTTTAATTTCAATAAAAAATCATTTCCGCGTTTTTCGGTCGATGCTGTCATAGGTGAACCTAACGAAGAAAATGATGGCTTTGCAGGTAATGTGGAGAAACTCGATATTGCCCGGTTCGTCAATACCGATACGTTCAACGATTCGGATGCGGCACTATTGCAACTGCTGCGAAAATTGCAGGATGCCGAGATCAATAAGTATGTAAACCGCAATTCTCCCTTCTCGGGTATTTGGGAAAACATCTTGCATCACGAAGCTGATGATCTGCCCGAAGAGACCAAAGATCTTATTACCGAATACCTTCAACCCAAGCTGCATCGCCTTTTTCAGGAGTTTGGCTCGCAAGCGCTGGTCTATACCTTAGCGAGCGGGAAGGCTTTTAAGACGGCGCAGTTGCAACCGCTGCAGTTACAAACGACGGAGGCCTATCCGTTGTTCCATATAAAAAAGAACAGTCACTACGTTGTGCACTGTAAAGTAAAGGCCGGTATCACCGAACTCGATCTGTCCGATAACGAAGCACCGACACCGCTACTGTTCTTTTATAATCACCAGGGATTTTGTTGGAAGAACAAAGAGACGATCTTGCTGATCGAACAGTTTCGCCCCACCGGAAAAATGGTCATCAATTCGACCAACTGGAAACAACAACTGCAAGAGATGATCCTTCCG
>DNMB01000003.1:7646-7867 GCA_003489485.1 Chitinophagaceae bacterium
TCGCCCGAGCCACGCGTGCTGTTGAGCGAGAAAGGAGACTACCTGGTCTTTACGCCCCGTTTTTTGTATCAGGGTTACGAGGCGGGGTTCAAGGATGGGCAGCGTGTGCTGGTACCGCAGGGGGATGGTGTGCTGATCATCCAGCGACAAACCGAAAAAGAAAATGCTTTTTTGCAAAAGCTGCAAAGCCTACACTCCGGGTTTGTGTATAATAAAGAAGA
>DNMB01000201.1:0-7926 GCA_003489485.1 Chitinophagaceae bacterium
AACGAAAATCGAGACCAAACCCTCCATTATATCGATATCGCGTCCGGTACGTGGTACGAGCACTGGCAGCCCACTCACCATAAGAGAAAATATCGGCCGTAAGTTGTGCATCCCAGTAATCGTTGATCACTTTGTAGTAGCCGATCCCTTGCAAGCCAAGCCCCCTCAACTCGTCTGTCATAAAATTAGGACGCATCAGTCCCGAATGGCGTCCCTGGTTGAGCGGATAAAATCCAAATGGCAAATAGATAGGCACCGGCACTCCCTCGAACTCGGGATGGGCAGGTCCTGATACCGCAAGCTGCTGGTTGATCATTTTCATTTTGCCCGATACAAACGCAAAATGAGGCTCATCGAGCATACAAGTGGTAAATCTGGCCTCTTTGATGAACGTAGTGGTAGGACTTACTTTTTTTGCTTGCTCCCCAATGACAAGCATCTCCCCTTGCTTAGTGTAGGTCTTTTTGGTAACGCCAACTTGTGTTCTAAAATTATAGAGGATCGTATCGTTGGTCATCTCCGTTTCGCCTGTCTTAAAAACTGCCGCATCTAACGTGTGACCCGTACTGTCTAGCGAGCGAACGGCGGTAACGATCTGTGTTTGCTGGTCTAGCTCAACTTTAGGGGCTGTTAATGTCATATCGGTGTAGACCGTGCTGGTCTTACCATAGAGAATAACTTTTTTTCGACTTACCAATACAACGGCAGAATCAGCTGCCTCATATTTTAGAGGTGCTTCGAGGGTATCTCGCGATCGCTTAAATACAAAGGAATCCGTGGTAGTGCGCAACGAAGTATCTGCCAACATGGGCCGAGCGGTATCGGCTGGCTGCATGGTCGCAGTGGCAGGTTTTGACGATGGTATGGTATCGGTGCCTGTTAACGAATAGCCAAATCCATAAGAAGAGGCAGCTCGCACAGTGGTTATACACGGCTGGGTATAAATTAAACCGACCAGTATAGCCCCCAGTAAGCAGCAATTTGGCTTAAATTTGTGTGCTAGGTTCATGCAGCGGGGCAAATGTAAATCTTTATGCCCTCCTTAGAGGCTGTGGTGACCCAACAATTTGTGAATATTGCCCTTTTCTAACCCTATGGTCAACAGAATACTCCTCCTTTTCATTATAGCAGCCTGCAGTATCAGCGTGTCTTCTTACGTGCGTGAGACCCCCACCACAAAGAATAAGAAGGTGATCAATACGGTAGTGATCGATCCGGGGCATGGCGGAGAAGACGCGGGCGCCCGAGGGCAGTACTCCAATGAAAAGGACATCTGTCTTGCCGTTTCGCTGAAACTGGGTGCGATGATCAAAAATGAGTTTCCCGATCTAAATATTCTTTACACACGAGAGACGGACATTTACCCCCAACTGCACGACCGTGCCAAATTTGCCAACGAAAACAAGGGAGACCTATACCTCTGTGTTCACGTTAATGCGGCCGGAGGTCGAAGAAAGGCCGAACTGATCGGCTACAAGACCGTAACTTATTACACCGGTAAAGGTGCCAGCCGAAAAAAGAGAACCAAGCGTGTTCCGCAATATCGGTATACGACCTTACCTAGTGAGGCAAAGGGTACCGAGACCTATATTTGGGGAGCACATCGCAGCGAAGACAAAGAGTTGGCCATTATAGAGAACGCACCCATGCTGCGCGAAGAGAACTTTGAGCAGAATTACGGAAACGTTGATGTCAATTCTCCCGAATTCATTGCGATCTCGCTGTTAAAGACCAAACAATACTTCAAGAGAAGTGCTACCCTGGCCGGTTTTATTCAAGATGAGTTCGTAAAGGTAGGAAGGGTCGATCGCGATGTGAGACAACGCGGAATCGGCATTTGGGTACTGCAGGCCACAGCCATGCCCAGCGTGTTGGTCGAAACAGGATTTATCTCCAATCCCGATGAGGAACGATATCTCAACAGCCCCGAAGGACAAGAAGAGTTATCTGCCTGCATCGTAAAGGCTTTAAAGAATTATGTTGCCTGGCTCGAACAACGCCAAAATGCCGGAGCGCAAGAGACAGGGGGCCAGGCCTATAGCAGCAATCTCTCTTTCTTGCAACAGGTGGAGTCCGCAGAAAAAAATCGCCAACCATGAAGATCAGTAACGAAACCAAAGTAGGAGCACTTACCGTATTGGCCCTGGCGTTGCTTTTTATCGGGTTTAATTACCTGAAAGGAAGAGATGTATTTAGTAATTCAAAAAAAATCTATGCTGTATTTACCGACCTGGGGAGTCTTGAGAAATCGAATGAGGTAAAGATAAATGGACTGCCCGTTGGCACGGTCTATGATAAAAAAGAAAAAGACAAGGACGTAAGCGCCATCGTGGTA
The DNA here is from genome assembly GCA_003489485.1 of Chitinophagaceae bacterium. Lineage (GTDB taxonomy): Bacteria > Bacteroidota > Bacteroidia > Chitinophagales > Chitinophagaceae > JJ008. Next base: position 2,336 of record DNMB01000201.1, read on the forward strand.
ACGATACAGCTGACGCGCGATATCAACATCCCCAAAAACTCGGTGGCTTACATCTCTTCAAGCCTCGTGGGATCTTCGTTTATCGTAATCGAAAGAGGCAACAGCAAAGAGATGTTACAAGACGAAGACACCATTACCACACGTCTTGAGACAGGAATTTTAGGAGATGTAAAAGCACAGCTTGATCCCACGATCAGCAGTGTCAGAAATATCTTGGACTCGCTAAAAAAGACATTGGGAGGCATCAACCAGCTACTGGACAACGAGAATCAAAATAATCTTAAGCAGACCATTGCCAACCTCAACACGGCCAGCTCATCTCTTAGCACGCTACTCAACAGCGAAACTGGTGCATTGGCCCGTACGTTGAACAATGCCGAAGACTTTACAACGACCCTCAAAGAAAACAACCAAACCATTACGGCCACCCTTCAGAACACAAAAAAAATCACGGAGCAACTGGCAAGCATTCCCCTTAAGAATACCGTTGATTCACTCGATCAATTGATCTCTTCTTTAAAAACATCGCTACAAACACTTAATAGTGGCGGTGGTACCTTAGGGGCTTTGATGAATGACCGAAAATTATATGACCAACTGCAACAAACCGTGCTGAGTGCCGAGATCTTGATGGATGACCTGCGTGCACATCCTAAACGTTATGTTCAGGTGTCGGTATTTGGAAAGAAAGATAAGAGCACTCCTTTGAGCGCCCCTGCAAAAAAGACAGCCCTCCCCGACTCCAGCCATGAGACACCCTAAGGCTTTTCGCAGCCTTTGCCTCACGATCGGGCTGCTTACCATTACCTGCATGCTTAGCGCCCAGGAGCCGGTTAGCGAAGACACGACCCGTGTACAGATAATCGGGGCTGAAAGACTCACCCTGCTTAAAACAGATGATACCACCACGCTACAGATCTTGGCAGGCAAAGTAAAATTGAAACAAGGCAAGACCTTATTTTTTTGCGACAGCTGCGTACTGAACAACAGCAGCAACCTCTTTGAGGCGTGGAGCAATGTGCAGATAAAAGACAGCGACAGCATCAATGTTTTTGCAAAACATCTTCGCTACCTGATCGACAAAAAACTGGCTTATCTCGACGGCGGTGTTCGCCTCTCTGATGGAAAGGCTCAACTAACCACTCCCGAGCTGGAATACGATCTCAATACCGACATAGGCATCTACAAAAAGGGAGGAAAACTGGTAAACAAAAAAACAGTACTTACCAGTAAAGAGGGTTACTACTACGCATCTCTAAAGGATGTTTATTTTAAAAATGATGTGTACCTAAAAGATCCCGCCTACGAGATCCGAACCGATTCTCTTCTTTACAATACGGGCACACAAACCAATCGCTTTATTGCAAAGACGGTCATTTTGGACAGCACAGGAAGAAGCATTGAGACCACAGATGGCTTCTACTCAACCGTAAGTGGAAAAGCAGAGTTTGGTCAGCGCCCAATTATAAAAGATGGCCCCACCACCATCGTTGGAGACCGGGTAGCTTTCGATGATAGCTCAGGGACCTCACAGGCTGCCGGCAATGTGATCATCGTCGATACGGCACAAGGCACGACCCTGTTGGCCGGAGAAGTTTTCAGAGACAACAAGAAAGAACGCTTCTTGGCGACCAAAAAACCGCTCCTGATCATTGAGCAAGACCGCGATTCCATTTATGTAACCGCCGATACGATCTACTCCGGAAAGCTCAGTGAATTAGATACAATGTCTACTAAAAGATCAAAAAAAGACAGCTTGATAAAAGCTAAAGACAGTACCGACCGGTACCTCGAGGCGTTCCACCAGGTGCGTATCTTTTCGGACTCGCTTCAAGCGGTATGCGACAGCTTGTTCTATTCATACAAGGATTCCACCTACCGGCTCTATACCGAACCGGTGATTTGGTCGAACGGAAGCCAGATAACCGGCGACACTGTTTGGTTGCAGACCAAAAACAAAAAACCACATCGTTTAAAAGTATTTGAAAACAGCATGCTGGTACAGCAACAAGAACCCGGACTTTACAACCAGATCGCATCCATACGAATGGATGGCTATTTTTCAAATGGAGAGCTCGACTCCGTTCGGGCGATTGGAGAAGCCAGGACCATTTACTATATACAGGACGAGGACAGCGCCTACACAGGCATCAATGAATCAAAAAGCGATATCATCGACATCTATCTGCTAAAAAAGGAACTGGAAAAGATCGTACTGCGCAATGAAGTAAGCGGCACCATTTGGCCCATCGGACAAAAGGATCCACTGCAAATGCGGCTTCCGAATTTTCGTTGGTTGGAGCCCAGACGGCCCAAATCGAAGCTGGAGATCATTGAATAATTGAAAATCATCAAGTTAAACAAAATATTGCGTCAGTTTTCGGGTTTTTGCGTTTAATTGCGGGATTTCGCTTATTTTAGACTCGAGAAACTAACGAATGCTTAAGAAAGAAAGGCAGGCCTACATCCTGCAAAAAGTAAATCTTCACAATAAGGTTTTGTCGTCTCTTTTATGCTCGGAGATTAATGTTTCCGAAGACACCATCAGAAGAGACCTGCAAGAGCTGGCCGACGAGGGAAAAGTGATCAAAGTACATGGAGGTGCCCTATCCTCTTCTTTTTATGAGGTATCTCTACCACCTGCGGCTGTATACTCGCAACAAAAGAAAAAAAGTATTGCCCAAAAGGCTATTTCATTGCTGGAAAACGGCATGTTCGTATTAACGAGCGGTGGTACTACCATAGTGGAAATGGCTCGAATGCTCCCAACACATCTGCGTGCCACATTCATTTCAGGAAGTATTCCGGCCATACTGGAATACATGCATCACCCTCACATCGAGGTAATTTTGGTCGGAGACAAGATCTCAAAAAACTCCAAAATAACCGTGGGGCCAGAGGCTATTGCCAAGATCAAGCAGATCAAGCCCGATATCTGCTTTTTGGGTACCAATGCCATCGATCCTGAGCAAGGCATTACCGACAACGATTGGGAGGTGGTTCAGCTCAAAAAAGCCATGATCGAGGCGTCACGTAAGGTAGTTTGTCTCAGTATTGCAGAAAAAGTGAATACCGTTCAGCCCATCAAAGTTTGTGATACCGATAAAATCGATATCTTAATCACCGAATTACCTCCCGAATCGCCCCAGTTGCAACCATTTGTCAACATGGGTATTAGGGTGTTATAATTTTTTATATTTGTACCAACTATAACTAAACAAACAGCTATGAGAACCCTTCTCCATGTCTTGTTGGCGTGCACCCTTTTTCTGTTCGTGCTACCTGCCGATCTGTATGCGCAGGATAGAACAGTGACCGGTACCGTCCTTTCTGATGACAGCAAAACTGCCTTAACGGGTGTAACCATCCGTGTAAAAGGAACGCGCCGGATCACCCAAACCGATGCCAACGGAAAATTCTCCATTAAAGTAAACACCGGAGAGATCTTGCAGATCTCCAGTGTGGGCTACGAAACCACCGATGTAAAAGTGGGTAGCGGAGATGCCATCGGCGTTAGCCTTAAAACTGCAGATAACACCCTTGGAGAAGTTGTCGTAACGGCAATGGATATCAAAAGAAACCCAAGAGAGTTGGGATACTCCGTACAAAAGGTATCCGGTTCTGAAGTGCAGGAAACACAGCGCGAGAACTTCTTGAATAGCTTGGCCGGACGTGTAGCAGGTCTGACCCTCGATCAGACGTCTGGTGTGGCGGGCGGCTCCTCTTCGGTGGTGCTTCGCGGCTTCAACTCACTTTCACTGAGCAACCAACCCCTTTATGTAGTGGATGGAGTTATCCTAGACAACCAAACCATCAATGAAACATCAAGTGGTGGTCAGGGAATAGGACTTGCGTCTGACCGCCCTAACCGCTCTAGCGACTATCAGAACAGAATCGCGGATATCAACCCAAGTGATATTGAGACGATCACCGTACTGAAAGGCCCTGAGGCCACCGCTCTGTACGGAAGCCAGGCCAGCTCCGGTGCCATCGTTATTACGACCAGAAAGGCCAAGTCTAACAAACTAGCTGTACAATACGATAATAGTTTCCGTATACAAGAGGTCACCCGCTGGCCCGAGGTGATGGAAGACTATACCACGGGTATCAATGGTGTAGGCGCCAACACTTTTCAATATTTTGGACCAGCCTACGCCCCCAACACACAGCGATTCAATAACCGCGAAACGTTTTTTGAGACCGGAACAGCGCAGACCCATAATTTGGGTGTTGACTTTGGTGTAGGTAAATCTATGTTTCGTCTTTCTGGAAGCTATTTTGACCAACAGGGGGTAGTTCCTAACAATGATTTTCGTCGTTACAATCTGCGTATTTCCAATACCACCAAATTGTGGAAAGACAAAATCGAGATCACGCCTGCCATTGCTCTTATCAAAACAGAGAACAATAAAGTATTGCGTAGTGCCGGTAGCTATTTGCTGAGTCTTATGATCTGGCCAAGCGATATTGACATTACCAATTTCGAAGACCCTACCACCGGAGACAAGCTCGATCTTTTTGCCAACACCTCTGCTAACGGCGAGTATGATAACCCTCTGTTCAATGTAAAGAAAAACAGAGCCTACGACGAAACAGATCGCAAGACCTACAGCCTTGGCATCAACATCAACCCTTACAAATGGCTAACCATTACAGGTCGATTCGGCTACGACACATATGATATGAACGGCTACTTGTTCTATCATCCTCAATCTTATTTCTTGTCTGCCGGAACAGGCGGCACGCTCGATAACTACTGGCGCCAGTACACCGGCTACAACCACACCATTACCGCCACGGCCCGTAAACAATTGGGCAAAAATTTTAATCTGCGTGTAATGACCGGAACCATGTGGCAAGACTACGAGACCCGCATGTTCTCCGTATATGGCACCAACATTGTAGATAATGTTACCGCCAGCGGAAGTATGATCAAAAACGGCTCTGTTGTAACCGATAAGGATTTGGCTGGCATCATGGGAAATTACATGGACAGCAATGTAACCCGTAGCAGCACGCGTCTTCGTTTGCTAAGAAATGCTAGAGGAGAATACAACCTGAATCAACTTCGTCAGCAAGCTTACTTTGGTGAGGCAGCCCTGAGCTTTAAAAACTATGCGTTCTTAAGCTATACGCATCGCTTCGAAGAAGCTTCTACCCTTCCACTCAAAAACAGAAAATATAACTACCCAGGAGGAAGCCTTAGCGTGATCGTGAGCGATATCTTCCCCGAGCTCAAGCGCAACAGCTTGATCAGCTACTGGAAACTCAGAACTTCATTGGCCGGTACCGCTCGATTGAACACCCCCTACTCAACTCAATCTGTATTTGTAAACAACTTTGCGAGTGGTGGTGGGTTCTCTTACGGCTTCTTCAATAACAACGAAGACCTTCGCCCAGAAAGACAAAGCACCTATGAGTTAGGTACTGAGTTTAGACTGTTCAAGAGCAGACTGAACTTCGATATCACATACTATAATACGCTCAACAAAGGTCAGATCATTCAGAACTTCCGTCTGAGCTATGGAACGGGCTTTGTATTGAATACGCAGAACGCGGCCTCTACCCGTAACCAAGGTGTGGAGATCGCC
>DNMB01000201.1:8319-11677 GCA_003489485.1 Chitinophagaceae bacterium
ATGTGGAACGAGGTGATCGACATGCCCCGCAATGTGGCTGAGTACTATATCTCTGACACCTGGTTGTACGGAAATGCCCGTGGTGGTCTGGTAAGAGGTGGTCCCACTACATCTATCACCGCTGTGGGTTATGCCCGCAACACTGCAGGAAGAATTCTGATTAACCCTGCTAACGGCTTGCCCGTTTTGGATAATTTGTTTGCGGTTCGCGGTGATCGTAACCCCGACTTTACCCTCGGATGGAACAACTCGTTCCGCTGGGGCAATTGGAGACTCAATATGCTGTGGGATCTGAAAGTGGGTGGTGATATTTTTAACGGAACCAATATGTTCCTGACCCGCATCGGCCGCAGCAAACTGACTGCTGACCGCTATCAACCCCGTGTGATCAGTGGTGTACTCAACGACGGTTTGCAGAATACAAATCCAACCGAAAATACCATAGCGGTGGTGCCCGCTTATCAAAATGACTACTATACCGGATTCATGCCTGAGGAGGCCTTTATTGAAAGAGATGTTAACTGGTTCCGCCTGCGTGACATCACCCTCAACTACACCTTCCCCAAGAGCGCCTTTAAAGGATTCAAGTCGCTTAGCGCATTCGTGACCGGCAACGACTTGATCTTGATGACCAATTATAGTGGTGCCGACCCGGCCGTTAACGGAAACACTGCAGGTAGTTTAGGAGTGGGTGCCTTTGGCTTTGACTATGCCACCCTTCCCTCACCCATGCAATTGAATTTCGGAATCAGAGCCACATTCTAAATCCAATAATAACCAGCATTATGAAAAATATAATCAAACATTCAGCATTTGCACTGGCCGCAGTCTCCTTGTTGGGACTTGCCTCTTGCAGCAAGCAGATCGATGATGCACATAAAAATCCGAATGCCGATGTACGGGTGCCTGTAGAGTCACTGTTACCCGGTATCATTGGAAACTTTGTGGGTAGCTCTTCTGCACAAGGAAGTGCCTATGGACTGGCCAACGATGGTCTTTACATTGGCCGTTATGTTCAGTTTTGGGCCACCAACACCACCAACAACCAATTTGACCGCATGGGTGGAGCCACCGGTGGTAGTGACCTGCTGGGCTCCGTCTGGGCCATGCATTATTACGGAATGGGTCGCAACCTTACCAAGATGATGGAATGGGCCGAAGAAGAAAAGAAATGGGATTATGTTGGCGTAGGAAAAGCTATTCGTGCCTGGAGCTGGCTCACCACCACCAATACTTATGGAGAGGCCATCTTAAAGCAAGCCTTCAACACAGATTTGCTTGTATTTAACTACGACACCCAAGAAGAGATGTACATGGAAACCCGTCGTCTCTGTCACGAGGCCATCTTCTATCTGAACCGCACGGGCGACGGCGTTAGCCAGGCTAATTTGGCCAAAGGAGATGCCTTCTTCTATAATGGCGACGTAAACAAATGGAAGCGTTTTGCCTACTCGGTATTGGCCCGCTCTTTTAATCACCTTACGAACAAAGCCATCTATAATCCCGATTCGGTCTTATTCTATTCAAATCTGGCGATCAACACCAACGAAGACAACGCCAGTGCAAAGTTTCTGGCATCGGGTCTATCCGGTACTTTTAACTTCATGGGACCTTTTAGAAGTAATGCCGGTGCCTTGCGTCAAACTCGCTTTATCGCCAATCTGCTCAATGGATCTAACTCTTTGTTTACTGGTGTAACAGACCCCAGAGCACCTTACCTGATTCGCGAGAATACCAATGGAACCTATCGTGGTGTTCGTCCCAACTATGGAACGGATGGACTGCTGTCTGCCGAGCAACCTCAAAATTATTGGGGAGGTACTTTTGGTATCACTACAGCACCCGGAACGGATGATGGAGCCCGTTATATCTTCCGCAACAACGCTCCCTTCCCCATCATCACTGCTTCAGAGATCCAATTCATAAAAGCAGAGGCACACTATCGCAAAGGCAATATGGCCGCTGCCCGTCAGGCTTATTTGGACGGCATCAATTTGAGCTTCGACTATTTGACCGCTACCTACCAGGCTAATATTCCTACCAACCTGCAGATTACGGCCGCACAAAAGGCCGCTTACCTTAGCAACCCTGTTGTAGCGCCCGCTACCATTACGCTTTCTCATATCATGCTGCAGAAGTACATTGCCATGTACGGCTGGGGATTGGTAGAAACCTGGAACGACCTGCGTCGTTACCATTACACCGATCTTGACCCCGTGACCGGACAGCAGGTATTCAGAGATTTTGCACCCCCCACAGGCCCTGACCTCTGGCCCGACAACCGCGGTGCATGGGTCTATCGCTGCCGCCCCCGTTTCAACTCTGAGTTCCTTTACAACATTGCAGCACTCGATGGAGTAGGAGGAAGAGCACTTGACTATCACACTAAAGAGCAATGGTTCTCTCAACGCTAATTATCAACTATCAAAATCAGTATTATGAACCGACTAATAAATTATTCAAAACTCTTTTCTGCCTTGCTGCTTACGGTGATGGCCTCTTCTTGCACCAAGACCTTCGACGAGAAGATCGTGCTGAATAGCGATTTTTCCAATAGCAGTGTCGTGCAGGTCTTCTTGGCCACCGTGGGTGCCAGCCGAAATTATGTGCATGTGGATGGCGCAGTGGTTACAGGCGCCGCACTGAATACTACGTTCAGTTCTACCAGCGGCTACACTGCAAGTCTTTTCCCGGCCATTGGCGTTGGTCACCGTGTTCCTTCTGGTCTCCGCTCCATTTTGGTTCGCGATACCTTGAGCACCACCACCCAGCCACAGCTGAATTTCGCGCAAAACATGCAAGCAGGCTTGTATTACACCACTTTCGTGTACGACACCATTACGGCAGTCAAGCAAAAAACGGTACAGACGGCCATTGAGGTTCCTGTCGACAACAGCTGCAGAATCCGATTTGCCAATTTCGCGTACAATGGCCTTGCCTTGACCCCTGCGGTAGATATCATATCGCTGGGAAAGAATGAGATCGTTGCCACTAATGTTCGCTATACCGATGTAACGAATTTTATCGTTCACCCCTCTTTACTGGCGGGAGAAGGCTTTCAAATACGTGAGGCCGGAACAAGCAATATTCTGGCCACCACGACCACTACTTCTCTTGTTCCCAAGAGAAGCTACACCATCGTGTACAGAGGTTCACATCGTGCCACCAGCGGCACCAGCACCAGAGCCGTGAGTGTATTTGTAAATTATTGATTGCAGAGAGCTTCATATAAAAAAACCGCTTCGTACGAGGCGGTTTTTTTTATTTACGCCCACTAAGCAAAGCACAGGTAGGCCAGCCAGATCGATGTCAGGATCCCGACCAGATCGGCCAGCAGCATCGATCCAATGGCATAGCG
>DNMB01000051.1 GCA_003489485.1 Chitinophagaceae bacterium
ATACAACGGGAGAAAAAAGAACTGGAGGAAACCCCCGAAGAAGAAGAATTGATACTGGCGCAGATCTATGAAAGAAGAGGGCTACAAAAAGAAACGGCCAAGCAAGTAGCCAAGGAACTAACCGAAGTGGATGCTCTTGGCGCCCATGTTCGTGATGAACTCGGCATTACCGAAATGAGCCAGGCCAATCCTATTCAGGCGGCGCTGGCATCGGGTGCTGCATTTACGGCCGGTGGCTTTATTCCACTGATGGTGTCACTGCTGGCACCGGTCGTCTACATGGAATATATTTTATATGGTTGCACCATCGTAGCGCTGGCCGTACTGGGCACTGTCTCGGCCCGAGCCGGTGGGTCAAACGTGTTCAAAGCTGTTTTACGCATTGTACTGGGCGGCACGATCGCCATGGTGATCTCGGCTGCGGTAGGATACTTCTTTGGGGTAAGGGTGTAGTTTATCTTATCCCTTATAAAGTCCATACTTGACGGCATATAATACAACACCCGCCATATTTTTGGAATTGGTCTTCTTTTGTATCACATCTCGATAGGTATCGACGGTACGCTGACTAAGTCCCAAGTTAGCAGCGATCTCTTTTGTGGTCAACTGCTCACAGATCAGTTGAATGATCTGAATTTCTCGATCGGTCAATACCGGATCTTGTGCCTTTATTAGCGAATTGAGTACATGGATCTTTAAAAAAGACTGGATTTTTTCAGAGGCATCATTACAAAAATAATGTCCTCCGTTCATTACAACACGAGAGGCTTTAACCAATTCGTCGTAACGCGCATTTTTTAGCACATACCCCGATGCGCCAGCCTGCAGCATGTCAATTACATAAACATCATCGCTGAACATCGATAAGGCAATGACACGGGTACCGATACTAAGTGAAGCGATTTCTCGCGTGGCATCAATGCCGTCCATGAGCGGCATCTTAATATCTACAAAGGCAAGATCAGGTTGCAAGGATGCGACCAATTGCACCAGTTCTTTTCCATTCTCGGCCTCGCCAACAACTTCTAGCTCGTCATAGCGTCCGATCATGGTCATAAAGCCTTGTCTAAAAATCTCGTGGTCGTCGGCCACCACCGCCGATATCTTTGTATAACTACTCATTTGGGTATAACAAATGTAAGAACAGTTCCTTTCTCAGGTTCACTATAGAAGGTAAACTGCCCGCCTAACATGGTGGCCCTATTTCTGAATCCAGCAATACCTCGGCCTCTTTGGGGCTCAGTAAGTAAATTTTTTGAAATACCTATGCCATTATCCATAAGCTGCAAGGTAAGCGCTCTACGATCTGACGAAAGTGTAATTTTAAAGCAAGTGGCAGCCGCATGCTGAATGCAATTGGCTAATCCCTCTTGCACCACACGATATAAGTGAATTTCACTCTCCTTGCTAAGAGGCTCGCACAGATCGGTGATCAACTCGATCTTTAAGGGATGCAACTGCTCCGTACTTGTGGCCAAGTCCTGAATAGCCTCTACCAATCCCCTTCGCTCCAGCGTGGCCGGAAGTAAATTGTGTGTTACTTGTCTGAGGCGAACAATGGCTTCATCTAGATGGCCGGCACAAACATCAAGCTCTTTTTGCTCTCGTTCGGCATCGGGAGTCACTACTGCCATCCGATACTTGATAGCAGCCAGTAAAGGACCAAGATCATCGTGCAGATCACTTGCGATACGAGCGCGCTCTTTTTCGAGCGTGGCCATCTCTACCTTGACCACCTGACGCTGCAAGCGTAAAAATTGCTGCTGCTTTTGTATGATGCGAAAAACCAAATACAAAAGAATAACTACAACAAATAACGTAGCTAGTGTTATGGCCAGAAATAACGAGTAGTGAGGGGTATCCATAGCATTGCGTACGCATACAGCAAATTAGCTGTAAAATTTATGTATTGATAGATTAAAAAGATGCTGACCATAAAAGAGTCACCCAATTGTATACCATATTGCCAAAAAAACTCGGTGATCATCTTAATCGTAAAAAGTAAAATATACGTCATCAAAATGAGCTGCTTTGAGCTCTTCCAAAAAGATTTGGCCTCATCGACCAACTCACTGCTCAACAAATGAACAGACAACAGAACGATTGCCATCGAGTTAATGATACGCGCGTACGGATTGAATTTATACAGGGTGCCGATCACAAGGTTATCGACTGACCAGACGAGAACAAATACGCCCAACATAACGTAAAATGCTGCTGGACGGTCACTAAAAAGCCCCCATCGCTTAAACTGCCACAAGATCAACAGGCAGAAGATGATAAAATAGAAGTTGGCAATTATGCCATTCGATCGCCAAAAGTAGATGGCGATCTCGGTTGCTATACAACCCAACAAATTTACCCAAACTGAAACTATAAATGGCAAGTACTCCTTTCTGACATCCCGTAACTTCTGAAGAGAGATAATGACACTTATCAAAATGGAAAAATCCAGTAACAAACTTACACTGTAGGGTAGCATGGGCCACTTAAGCGTTTAAAGGCGATGGAGGAGGACAATAAGGAGGGCACCGCTTTGCATCCTCTATCACATCTTCCCCAACATTAGTAAGCGAACTGTCCTTCAAAATATCTTCCCCATTATCATTCACTCCTACCAAAAGCGCATGAACCTTGAGATCCTTACTCATACCGTAGTAGATCCTCAGCTGACTACAACCAGGCTTTGCCAATAGCTTTTCTACCTGCTCTTTAGAAAATACCTCGCTTTTGATTAATATGTCTTGGCCCCTAAATTCATCTGCCAAGATAGCATCTTGCTGCTCGCGGTAAAGCGCGGTCATTTCAATGGCCCTCTCCACTGAAATAAAATTACTCATGTTGTTAGCGCTTAGGTGTTAATAGAGGACATAAGATAAGAACAAAACGGATGCTAAAAGAAAAAATACGTAGACCCACTGCATTAAGTACTT
>DNMB01000071.1 GCA_003489485.1 Chitinophagaceae bacterium
GCCGATCTGATCAATGCGGGCAAGCAAACTATAACAACAGTAAAAGGGTCCGTATTCTTTGATTCAGCCATGAGTTTTGGGATGATAAGGGCCGGAAAAGTCAACCTGACCGTGCTCGGAGCCATGGAGGTCAGTGACCGGGGCGACATTGCCAATTGGAAAATACCCGGAAAAATGGTCAAGGGAATGGGTGGCGCGATGGATCTGGTGGCCAGTGCCCGCAACATCATCGTGGCCATGATGCATACCAATCCAAAAGGTGAGTCCAAGCTCTTGCCGGCTTGCACGTTGCCCTTGACCGGTGTGGGCTGTGTTAAAAAAATAGTGACCGATCTGGCCGTGCTCGATGTAACGCCCGATGGATTTCGCTTAGTGGAAAGAGCGCCGGGTGTAACTATCGAAGAGATCCGGACCAAGACGGCAGGGCGATTGGTGGTAGAGGGAGAAGTGCCCGAATTGCAATTCGACTAATCGATCAGATGATTTCGTACCGCAAAAAAAACCAATCCGGCGGTATTCTTCGATCCAAAGCGATCCATTAGTCTATCCTTGATCGCTTCGACCGTGCGCGAACTCAACTCCATCTTCTGCGCGATCTCCTGCGCGGTGAACTCCATGCAAATTAAACGAAGTACCATTTTCTCTCGGTCAGAAAGTGCCAAGTCGATATCAAGTGCCGGCAAATTCTTTTGTTTATGTCCGGCTGTGCGAAGCAAAATCCGATTCACGAAATCATTCAGGTAATAACCTTTTTCGATCACATCGGTAATGGCCTTTAGCATTTCTTGCGGCTCCGCATTTTTTAACAGATAGCCATGTGCGCCGTTTTCCATTAGATGGTGTACGAAGCGTTCATCCTCGTACATGCTTACTATGAGTACTTTTATATCCGGATAATTTCGATTGATCAGTTTGGTAGTCTCGATTCCGTCTTTGCCGGGCATTTTAAGGTCCATCAATACCACTTGTACCGGTTCGTTGGCCAGCCCGCTGAGTAGTTCGTCGCCTGTACCGGCCTCGAGCACAAAGCGGAGTTGCTTGTAAGGGCTCAGCGAATGGATAACGCCTTTTCGAAAGAGTTGATGATCGTCGGCTATGGCAACGGTTATCTCATTCATGGAATTGAAATTTTAATGGCATAGATCTCTTTATTCGATTCTTTTTCGAATTGAATGGACCCTTCGAGCAGTCGAATGCGGCCGGCGATGTTCTTTAATCCCATCCCTTCGGGCTGGTTCTTGAGTCGTTCAAAGTTTTGTTGGGTAAGGCCTTCTCCGTCGTGCGAGATCAGTAGTCGGTATTGCTGTTGATGCCATAGTTGTTCGATATCGATAAATGTAGCCTGACTATGTTTGAGGACATTATTGAGCAGTTCCAGGACGATCCGGTAAATGATCATTTCTTTTTCTTCGCTATATCTTTTCTCATACGATGTAAAGTTTGCCGTGGCGATGACTACACCTGCTCCGTTGATCTTTTTGACCAGATCGTTGATGGCCGAGTGTAAGCCAAAATTTCTAAGGGTAGGAGGGATCAGATCATGACTGATACTGCGCACCAGATCGATCGCTTCGTCCAAAATCGATCGGGCCATGGAAATGGTTTGCGCTTGCGTATTCTTGTCTTGTTCCAAGAGCTGGTCGTTCAAATACAAGCGAGCAGTGGCCAGCAGCGGGCCTGCATCGTCGTGCAGATTGGCCGAAAGTCTTTTTCTCTCTTCTTCTTGATAGCGAAGCGAGGCGTCAAGAAGTAATTGCTGCTGTTTTTTTTCTAGTGCCATCAGCTGCACATTGAATTTTTTGACCCTGCGCTGATAAACGATAAATACAAAAACGAGTGCCACCCCCAGCAGAAGCAAGGCGACCGGTCCGGTCAAAAGTCCCAATGCTTCTTGCCAGTTGGAAAGGGCAGCTTCGTAGCGATTCATAGTAATGCGGTATGCCTACAAAGGTACTATTCCATGCTTGAGAGCGATCATCGCTAGCCCTACTCTGCTTTTAACATCCAGTTTAACGAACAGCTGGTCTCTAAGTGAGTCGACGGCTCTCGGGTTTAGGCGTAGCTCTACCGCTACTTCTTTGTAGGTTTTATCGGTACAGACCAATTTTAGAAAATCTATCTCGCGGTCATCTAACATGACTCGCTCTAACGATTTGAGTCCCTCCGTCTTGTCTTTTATGAGACCTACTAATTTGCTACTAGTGTAGTTAGAGTAGTAAAACCCATCATTGATTATATTGTCGATAGCTACTTTGAGTTCTGTGCTCTTGGCTGACTTATGAACGATGCCACGAGCCCCCGCTTGTAGTATTTGTACTAGGGTAAACTCAGTTTCGAACATAGTTAAAATGAGGACTTTTATGTCAGGTCGGTGCTGTTTGAGCCAACGCGATGTCTCAATACCATTCATCTCTTTCATGTTGAGATCTAGGATGATCAATTCTGGATCGAGTCCTTCTTGAAGCGCAGCGATCAGTTCTTTTCCGTTCGAGAACTGGCCAATTACTTTTGCAAAGCCCAGTGAGTCGATTTGCTCAGCTAATGCTTTTCTGATGAGTCCATGGTCGTCTACCATTACAGTTGTTGTCATAGGTTATGATTTAGGGATTTGAAGAT
>DNMB01000116.1 GCA_003489485.1 Chitinophagaceae bacterium
TCCCTATCACTTGATCAGCCCGAAGCGATCGTGTCGAAGAGCTGTGATGACGAATTACTCAATCAAAAGCTGATAGAGCAAGGTGGATTCTCGCTGATCGTGATCTGCTGCAAAAACTATACGCACCGCTCCCTCTACGAATTGCCGATCAAACCTTCGCCCAACATCCCCACCATTCAAACCATTTACCTGTACCCCTCTACTTGTTTTTTTGAGGGAACAGCGCTGAGTGAAGGAAGAGGGACCGATAAACCCTTTATCCTTTTCGGACATCCTTCATTGCCGAAATCAATGGTAAAGTTTACCCCGCAACCCAATGCAGGCGCCAAAAGTTCAAAACACTATGGCAAGGTTTGCTACGGCTGGGACCTCAGTGGTACACCCAAGGAAGTACTCGCAAAAACCAAAGGACAGATCCAGCTCAAATGGCTGATCGAGGCCTATCGACTCTTTCCTGAAAAGGATAGCTTTTTTCTGCTACCCAAATCAGGCGACATGAAAGGCTCTTTCTTCAATAAGCTGGCAGGTAATAACGAGCTGTGGCAGCAGATACGAAAAGGACTTTCAGAAGAGGAGATCAAAAAAAGCTGGCAGCCGGCACTGCGTCAGTATAAAGAGATCCGTAAAAAGTACTTGCTCTACGAAGACTTTGAATAGCCTTCTTGCTCCTTCTTTTTGCTACTTTCGCAACCATGAAAGATTTTCGTTCGGTGCGCATCGTGTTTATGGGTACTCCCGAGTTTGCGGTAGCGAGCCTCGATGCGCTCTGCAAAGCAGGCTGTACAATTGTGGGAGTGGTCACCGCACCGGACAAACCAGCGGGAAGGGGTTTGGAATTGCAACCCTCGGCCGTAAAAAAGTATGCGATCGAAAAAGGGATCCCTCTATTGCAACCCGTAAAGCTGAGAGATCCCGAATTTTTACAAGCGCTAGATAACTTAAAAGCAGAGCTGCAAGTAGTGGTCGCTTTTAGAATGCTCCCTGAGGTGGTCTGGAACCGCCCTGCGCTGGGCACGATCAATTTGCACGGCTCATTGTTACCACAATACCGTGGAGCCGCCCCCATCAACTGGGCCATCATCGACGGCAATTCGCAAACAGGTGTCAGCACTTTCTTATTGCAACAAGAAATAGATACCGGCCAACTGCTGATGAGCACCCCCATTTCGATCGGTCCAGATGAGACAGCAGGAGAGCTTCATGATAAAATGAAAGAGATCGGAGCTGCATTACTGGTCAAAACGGTACAGGGATGGATCGAAAGAACCATCGTCCCCACCCCGCAACCCGATCAAAGCGATTCGAATCAACCACTGCGTCATGCACCCAAACTAACCAAAGAGACCGGTCAGATCGACTGGCATCAAAGCGCAAAGACGATCCATGATCTCGTGAGAGGTTTAAGCCCCACCCCTTGTGCCCACACGCAACTAAATGGCAAATTCCTAAAGATCATCAAAAGCAATCCACTTTCTGCGGACCGCTCGCTGCTACCCGGCCAAGTAAGCACCGATGGAAAAACCTACTTACGTTTTGGTTGTGGAGAGGGCGCGTTGGATATCGCAGTGTTGCAGCTAGAAGGAAAAAAGAAAATGCCCGTAAGCGAATTCCTGAAAGGTTACCGTTTCGAAGAGGGCCAAAAGTAAAGGGTCAACGAAAAATTATCGAGTGCAGTTATACCCAACGCTATGGCTGCGGCGTTGCTGATGCGTAGATCGAGTTCCTGGTTTAGTCGAATAGCATGCAACGGCCCGATCACCTTGGCATAGACGCCGCGGCTTTGCGCATCTGCATACAGGTACACATACGAATTGGCCGGAGCCAGATTTGTGATAACATAATACTTCTGATCCGAAAAACCACTTTGCGTTTTAAAAACGGAGGCCTTTACCAATTGTTGCAACGGGTCGGAGGCATCGAGATAATCTTCAAAAGCATTTTTAAAATACCCCTGCCCCCTCAATAAGAAACGATACAAGGCCTCGTCACGTATCGTATCAGAGGGCAACGGCAATGCAGCAGACTGTGCAGCCAGCGAAAAGGAACTTCCCGCCAAATAGGCTATCAGTAAAAAAAGTCGCATAACAGGCAAGCGCAAAGATGTGGATTTTTATTCACCCCCATCCAAGCTGTCTTTGATAATGCGAAGTTCCTTGGGGTAATAATTATTGATGCGATTGGGTAATGCATTGATCCAGCCGAGCACGAACTGCTTATAGGTAACCACACACCAGCCCTTGGACTCGTTAGTGATCGATAGTGATCTTCGTTGCAAGAAGGCGATGGCCTCGGGCAACGCCAAAGAAACAGCAGGGATGGAATCGCTCAACAGATCGCATTGAGAAAGCGCATGATCGGGCACGAGCTTATCTCGCATCAATTGCCCCACGCGAACTCCAGCATACAATACATTCAAAACCGAGCTGCATAACTGCCAATCATGGACACAGTGGCGAGGCCATGCGTAAACGGTTTGCTGTAGCTGAAAATAAAAATCATCTCGCTGTACTATCCAAGGAGCAATGACCGATTGCTCTTGTTTGCCCAACGCGCGAAAGATTGACGCCAAATTGCGAGGCTCCTTAGCGGCCGCATCGACAGGCTTTCGCAAGCAGCAACAATAGAATCCTTCTCCCTGCACCCTGTCGGGCCAGCAGCGATAACCCGGCTCGGTGGCTACTATATTCCACTCCTTTTGTAACTGAATTGAGACCGGCTCGGCGTTCTTTTCAGCGATCAACCAATTTGCCATGGCCTCGTTTTCTTCTACGGAAAAAGAGCAAGTAGCGTAAAATAAAATTCCTCCCGGCCGAAGAGCCTGCCAGGCCGCCGACAAGATACGTTGTTGCCGAAGCGCACAGTGCTGCACGGCCGACAAACTCCATTGCTCAATGGCCGAAGGATCTTTTCGAAAAAGACCACTTCCGCTACAGGGCGCATCTACTGTGATCCAATCAAAAAAATTCTCAAGTGTGCGAAACTGCTCGGGATCGTTGTTGGTGACCATGGCCTGCCGCGCTCCCCAGCGAATCAGATTATCCCGAAGAACCATGGCTCTGGAACGAATCACTTCGTTCGCGATAAGAAAACTATCCTTTGGTAAGAGCGAATACAGATGAGTGCTCTTTCCTCCTGGGGCAGCACAGAGATCAAGTGCCCTAAGCGGCTTGTCTTGGGGCATCAGTTGCGTAAACGCTTGCTCCAGCAACATACTGCTGGCCTCTTGCACATAGTAACAGCCGGCATGAAACAAAGGATCGAAAGTAAAGGAAGGACGCTGCGGTAAATAGTAACCAAAGCGTGACCATCCCACGGGCTGCAGCGAAGCATCCAGCGGTGGCATCTTGGTGGGATTAAGACGGATCGAAGTGGGAGCAGCCGATTCGTTATGGGCCCGTACAAAAGCCTCTCTGTCGAATGCGGTCGACAGTGAAAGCTGATCGAGTAACTCGCCGGGAAGATGCACTAACTATTCTTTACTTCTGATATCAGATCTTGCAGTACTTTCTTGGCGTCGCCAAACAACATCGATGTCTTGGGCCTAAAGAACAGATCGTTCTCTATACCCGCATAGCCAGGCTTCATACTGCGTTTATTGACTATAACATGTTTGGCCAACTCCACGTCCAAGATCGGCATGCCGTAAATGGGAGAGGCCGGATCGGACTTGGCCGCCGGATTGACCACATCGTTGGCCCCCAATATCAACACCACATCAGTGGTCGAAAATTCTTCGTTGGCCTGCTCCATCTCGAGCAATTTCTCGTAAGACACATCGGCCTCGGCTAACAACACATTCATATGACCTGGCATACGACCCGCAACAGGATGAATCGCATAGCTTACCTCTACCCCCTTTGCGCTTAGAATTTTTTCGAGTTCATGACAAGCATGCTGCGCCTGGGCAACGGCCAGACCATAGCCCGGCACGATCATCACTTTATTGGCGTAGCTCATCACCACCGCTGCATCAGAGAGTGAGATCTCTTTGTAGGCGCCCTGTGACGGACCCGCAGAAGCAGTGGCCGTGTTACCACCAAAGGCCCCGATCAGTACATTGGTGAGAGAGCGGTTCATGGCCTTGCACATCAAAATGGTAAGTAGCGTGCCCGCTGCTCCGACTAAAATACCACCGGTCAACATCACCTTATTATCATATAGAAACCCACCGCAAGCCGCCGCTACGCCGGTAAAGGAATTGAGCAGCGAAATCACTACCGGCATATCTGCTCCCCCAATGGGAAAAACAAAAAATATTCCGTACAAGATCGATAACCCAAAAATAATATAGAAAAGAAGAAGCGCATTGGAGGGCAGGGCTACGATCAGATAGGTGGCAAGCCCCAATATCAACAATAGTAAACCGATATTGAAAGCCTGCTGCCCGCGAAAAGAAAAATCGCGAAGTGACCCGTTCAATTTACCCCAGGCCACCATGCTTCCCGCAAACGAAACAGAGCCAATGATGAGACCCAGCAAAATGATCAGCAAGAATCCCTGCACCGCAGCGGACCCCGCCAACACCATTAACAGACCCGACATGCCATCTAGGTGCATCAGATGATCGAACTCCACGATACTGATGAGGGCGGCACAAGCCCCTCCCATCCCATTGAAGAGACTTACCATCTCGGGCATAGCCGTCATCTTGACCCGCTTGGCAGAAAGTGTTCCCAGTATCGTACCAATGGCCAGACCGCCAAAGATCCATCCATAGTTTCCCAACGTCTCGCCTTGATCGTTATATAAAAAAATTGTACCAAAGATCGCGATCGTCATACCTGCTGCGGCTACGGCATTTCCCTTTCTCGCGGTCGTTGGATGAGAAAGCATTTTAAGCCCTACGATAAACGTAACAGAGGCCAGCAAATAAATAAACGAGAGAATATTGATTTCCACTATGAGGTAGTTTAGCGCTTAAGAGGATTTTTTCTTTTTACTGAACATCTCGAGCATCCGGTCAGTGACCACAAATCCTCCTACCACGTTCAGCGTACCCAAGACAACGGCCAAAAAACCCAAGGCCAGTGCCAGGTAATTATCTGTTTCGGCCTTGCCCATCACGATAATGGCGCCAATGATCACAACACCGTGTATAGCGTTGGCTCCGCTCATAAGCGGTGTATGCAGCACACTGGGCACGCTGCCAATAACCTCGATTCCCACAAAGATCATCAGCACGACGATATAGATCATCGCTTGATGCTCATGGATCCAGTTAAATACAGAAGACATAACTATTTATTTTAGACGTTCGTGAACCACTTGTCCCTCGTGAGTGATGCAACAACCTTTTACCAGATCATCCTCCCAATTCAGATGCAGCTGTGCTTCTTTTGAAAGGATCAATTGTAAGAAGTTGATGATATTTTTTCCATAGAGCTTACTCGCATCGGCGGGCATACTGCAATAGAGTGCGGAGTTGCCAATAATGGTGACGCCGCCTTTTTGTACTGTTTGGTTATTCTCGGTAAAGGGCGTATTCCCTCCGGTCGCAGCGGCCAGATCTATAATGACCGTACCGGCCCGCATGCTGCCGATCATTTGCTCCGTAATCAGAATGGGGGATTTTTTA
>DNMB01000036.1 GCA_003489485.1 Chitinophagaceae bacterium
TACAGCAAAGGGCCAGTGCCAATGCGAATACAAAATGGCTGCGGCGGTGCGCAATACCTTGCCCGTCGGTAGCGCTGATGACCTGCCAGTGACTTCTTCTGTACATCCAACGAAAGATCAATACGGCAACGCCCAATCCTAACAGCATCCATACCAATGGATAGGTCTGCCAGATCATTTTTACCGAAATGGTAAAATCTTCGGCAAAGTTCATGGCACCGGCATCAAGGGGGGTCTGGTTATAAGAGAAGCTTCCGTATCCAGCCGCAAAAAAGAAGAATAGCACGAACGTGCTCAGGGCTAAATACCAAGTCCAGATCTTTTTGTTTTGATCGGAGTGAAAGGGGGACCAACCCGAATTAATACTGAGCACGATGACCGGCAGCAAGATCACGGCGATCCAGCGAAGGTCATAGCGGAGCCCCAGCGCAAAAGCAGAAATAATGTCAACACTGGCCAACCCGGCGGGGCGAAACTGCAAAAAGATGAACAGGCGAAACAAACTAAAGAGCAATAAAAAAATGATCAGCAGGTTAAAAACCCAGATCAAGGTCTTTGATATGCGCAGGCGCTTTACCATAAGTGATACACAAAGAAACAACATTCAACACAAGTGAGTGCTTTCTTACCTTTGTAGCGTGTTTGACACCTGGCAACAAATTCTTCTGACGCTCGAGCAGGCCGACCGCGCTGTCTTTCGCCTGATCAACCAGCAACTAGCTTGGAGGGGGTTCGACTGGTTATTTCCGCTTTGGCGAACACCCGAGTTCTGGATACCGCTCTACTTGTTTTTAGTGACTTTTATGCTGCTGAATTTTCGCAAACGCGCCCTTTGGTGGATCCTCTACTTCATTGCGACAGTAAGCATAATGGATGGCATCGGTAACAAACTGATCAAACAGACCGTGCAACGGGTCAGACCCTGTAACGACCCCTCCATGATCCAAGATCTGATCTTGCGCATTCCCAACTGTGGTACGGGCTATAGCTTTATTTCGAATCATGCCGCCAATCACTTTGCCATGGCCATGTTCGCCTTTTTGACCATTGGATCACTGGCGGGCAAATGGCGCTGGCTATTTTTTGTATGGGCTTTCTCCATTGGCTGGGCACAGATCTATGTGGGGGTACACTACCCCTTTGATGTGATGGCGGGCGCAGTGGTCGGATTAGTTACCGGATCAGTGATGGCATACATCTACAAGAGAATACACCGTTTACGTATCTTCGATACAGCAACAACTTCTTCGCTTTGATGGATGTTTTTATTTTAGGGGCGCTCATTTTACTGAACGGCTTGTTCTCGATGTCTGAGATCGCCCTGGTATCGGCCAGAAAAGGCCGATTAGAAAGTCTGGCAGAAAAAGGAGATAAAAAAGCGGCTCTGGCCCTCAAACTTTCACAGCATCCCGAACTTTTTTTATCGGCCGTACAAATTGGCATTACGCTGATCTCGATCGTAACCGGGGTCTATTCCGGCGAACGCTTTGGAAAAGATCTTCAGCCCTATGTAGCCCAACTTGGAGTGCCTGCCGAGGCGAGTGAGACCCTGTCTACCGTGCTGATCGTAGTGGTCATAACATTTCTATCGATCATCTTTGGTGAACTCATTCCCAAACGGATCGGGCTGATACGCTCCGAAAAAATCGCCAAGGCCGTGGCCGGGCCCATGCAATCGTTCTCTCGCATCACGCACCCGATCGTATGGCTGCTGAACCGCAGTAGCGATCTTTTTTTTCGTCTTTTCAATATTCGCAAGAATAAAGAAGATGCCATAACCGAAGAAGAGATCAAGACACTCATTACAGAAGGTACCGAGGCCGGCACCATCGAAGAGGCCGAACAAGATATCATTGAAAGGGTCTTTCACTTAAGCGACCGCAATATCACCTCGTTGATGACGCACCGAAGTGATATTATCTGGTTCGACGAAAAAGATAACGAAGAGAAGATCAAAGAGAAGATCTTACAAGAACCCCACTCCGTCTATCCTATTTGTAACGGATCGGTCGATTCCATCTTGGGCGTGGTCTCTATCAAGGACCTTTATGTAAGCCCCGATGACCAGGCATTCGGAAAGTTCATGCAACCGGCTCTTTTTATTCCCGAAAATCTTTCGGCCTATCAGGTACTGGAACGATTCAAAGCCTCCAAGAACCACTCGGCCTTTATCGTTGATGAGTATGGCAGCATTTTGGGCATGCTAACGCTCAATGATATTTTGGAAGCTATCGTAGGAGAGATTCCGCAAGAGGACGTACCCGACTATTCGATCACCGAAAGAGAAGACGGAAGCTTTTTGGTCGATGCCCAAATACCCTTTTACGATTTTTTGACACGCTTCGAAAAAACGGAGTGGATGAACGAAGGCGAGCAAGACTTCGATACCCTGGCGGGATTTATCTTACACCGCCTGGAACGCATTCCCAAGGTGGCCGATAAACTTAGCTGGAAAGGATTTTCCATCGAGATCATGGACATGGATGGCTACCGGATCGATAAAGTGCTGGTAAGCATTAGTGACGCACTTCGAGAAGAAATGCAGTAGCCTCTATTCAAAGCTCAACCGAACGGTTTGGGCAGGATAATCGAGCTTGGTGCTTTTCTTACTCTTACCTGCTGTTACATGAAAAATATTGACCTGGTCACTGAACTGCTCGTAAAGCAGTTTGGCATACACTTCGAGACTTCGCACCGATGCATTGACGCCTTCGACCTCCAGATACACATACGTAGCTTCTCGATC
>DNMB01000182.1:0-16128 GCA_003489485.1 Chitinophagaceae bacterium
CGCACCAAGATCAAAGAGGAGTTATCGAAGCGTCCCATGCGGTCGTTTCGTTTTGTGATCAATAAAAATTAATTGCTGATTTTTTAGCTCAGCTGCTGCAAGGCGGTCTTGAGTTGTTGCAGCATGGCAGAAATCTCTTCTTTTTTACAAGTTCCAATACTCATTCTGTACCAGGGCGAAGAGGCGGATGCGCCAAATGCATAAAAGGGTACCAGGGCCAGTCCTGCGGCATCCAATAAAAATGCCGTTACATCTGCTTGCGAAGAAAGGACTCTTCCTTCTTTTGTGGTCTTGCCAACCGCATCCACTTTTACCGTCAGATAAATAGCCGCTTCGGGTTTGATGGCATCAACCGGAAATCCTTCTGTCTTTAATTGTAACAGCCCATTGTAGATACTTGTCAATCTTACTTCGACCTCTTTTTTAAAATGCGTCAGGTAGTTTTCAATAGCTGTTTTTTCTTGCAGATAAACGGCCAGCGCTTTTTGCTCGGCCATGGGGGCCCACGCACCGATGTGGGTCATGATCTGCTTCATCTTTTGAATGACGAATGCAGGACCTAAGGCCCAACCCACCCGCACTCCGGTGGCGGCAAAGGCTTTGCTGATCGCATCAATAAAAATGGTGTAAGATTTCATTTCAGGAAGCAGCGAGACAGGATTATGATGTTGGATTCCTCCGTAGGTAAGATGCCAGTACATTTGATCGAACATCACGTACAGCTTTTTTTGATCGGGGCCTCTTTGTCTGTTCTCTTCGAGCACCAGCTCGCAAATGGCGGTCAGCTCTTCTTTATCGAAGGTGGTGCCGGTAGGATTTTGAGGCGAGCAAAGCGAAAGCAGCGTGGCTCCCTTCAGGTGAGGTGCCAATTGTTTGGCAGTGGGCATAAACCGCGTTTCGGCCTGTGTCTCTATTACGGCATGTACGCTCTCCGTAAAATGCGTATAGTGGTTGTTATTCCAAGAAGGCACGGCGTACACCACTTTATCTCCCTTATCGCAAATGGCCCTAAAGACGGTATAGATTAGCGGTCTGCCTCCAGAGGCGATCAATATCTCGTCGGTACTGTAGGTGAGTTTTTCTTTTTCACTAATAAAAGTTGCAAGCGCTTCGCGCAAATCGAGATTTCCTTCGGCGGCGGGGTAGTTGGTGTGTCCCTTTTGGTAGGCATCCACAATGGCGTCCTCGAGTTCTTTGGGAATGGGGAACAGCGCCGGATCAAAATCGCCAATGGTAAAATTGTAAATGCGGGCCCCTTGTCTGATCTTTTCTTTGATCTCTCCGCCCAGCTTAACAATTTCAGAGCCGATAAGAGTAGAAGCCAGTTGAGAGAGTTTCATGCCCGGTACGTTTGCTGCTGCAAATGTACTTTATTTCTTTGCCCCGGACGATTTCTCAAAATCGAGAATGACCCCGTTGATGCAATAGCGAAGACCGGTTGGAGGAGGCCCGTCATCAAAAACATGCCCCAGGTGGGCTTTGCAGCGTCCGCATTGCACCTCGGTACGCTGCATTCCATGACTGTTGTCGGGGGTATAGAGAATGCTTCCCTTTGAGAGGGGCTCAAAAAAGCTGGGCCATCCGCACCCGCTTTCAAATTTGGCCTCGCTCTTGAATAAGGGTTTTCCGCAGGCCTTGCAATAATAGGTGCCTATCTCTTTTGAATGCTCTATGGGACTGGTCCAGGGGCGTTCGGTCCCCTTTTGACGAGCAATGTAATAGACGTCGGGCGAAAGGATCTTTTTCCATTCACTTTCGGGCAGATCGACTTTACCGGTATCGGTGCGTGAGTAGACCGGATTTTCTTTTTTGGTGGTATCCATGGCAATCTGATTTTGGGCCCCGGAGCGAACAGGGTCGGCACTGCATTGCAGCAAGACCACCGCCACCAACGGCCAGCTCAATATAGAGATCGGTATCATCCCTTTGTTAACAATAGCGGGTGGCAAAGGTTCATCTTTATTCATTAGCTGTTGGGGCTTATATTTGCCCTACTGCTCAAAACGACTGTTTATGTTTAATCTGGTGCTTTTTGGACCACCCGGTAGTGGTAAGGGAACCCAGTCCGATAAGCTGGTGGCCTCGTACGGGTTGATTCATCTTTCTACTGGTAATCTGCTCAGAAAAGAGATTGCCGATCAAACTCCCTTGGGGCTGTCGGCAAAATCCTACATTGATTCCGGTAAGCTGGTGCCCGATCAGGTGGTGATCGGCATGGTAGATTCCTTTTTTGATCAGCACATAGGGGCCAAAGGATTTTTATTCGACGGTTTTCCGAGAACGGTAGCACAGGCACAGGCTCTCGATGAGCTGCTTACCAAGAAAAATACAGCCATATCGTTGGTGGTTGCCTTAGAGGTATCCGAAGAAGAACTGGTAAAAAGACTCTTGCAGCGAGGACAAACCTCGGGGCGCTCGGACGACACCGACGAATCCGTTATTCGCAAACGTTTTGCGGTCTACACACAAGAGACAAGTCCTGTGGCCGAGCATTATCGGTTGTCTGGAAAATTCAGATCCATTGCCGGAGAAGGAAGCATCGATTCGATCTTTGCCGGAATCTGTGCCCAAATAGACGCCAATAGCTGATCAGGAATTCGATTGGCTGGCTCTTTCTAAGAATTCTTTTTCTTCTTGCGTAAGGGAGTCCATTCCCTTTTGATGAATTTTTTCTAGCAACGCATCGATTCTCTCTTGTGTCAGTCGGGGCTTTTTATCAAAGGGTTTACGCGTGGCCTTATAAAAGTGGATCTCTTTGATACCCGCCTTTTTTTGTTTAGGTTTTTCGGGATTAAACAGGTCATTTGCCCAATCAAAGATCCGATTCATCCAATCGCTCAGGTCGTACCCCATGCGAATAAGCTGCATAAAGACAAAACCCATGGCACCCCCGGCCAGTAGCGGCAGATAGCTGAGTGGCTGCTGCAGGGGTTTAGTGGCCACACTCACCAATACATAGACGACCGTAAGTACCCAGAGAGGAAAGCCCCCCATCAACTGAGGAAAGAGGCGATAGTAGGGAGAGAGCATGGTGGTGGCAATGGCCACGGCCATCACGGAAGGGGCTGCTCCGTAGAATAATCCCGCACTCGTGGCATCGGGCAATATAAAAGAAGCCAGCAAATAGCCCAGCGAGCCGGCTACTCCTCCATATAAATAAAGGGCGATGATCTTTCTGTTACCGCTCAGGTCTTGAAAAATAAATCCGAAGGCCCAAAGCCACAGCATATTGCCGAGGACCATCCAGACTCCGACGTTCGTGAACATGGCGCTCAGCAGGGTCCAGGGTCGGTAAAGCAATTGCTGAAATTGACCGGGCAGGGCAAACCATTGTAAGATCTGTTGTCTAAAGATTTGTTCGATCTGTGCCGTATCCTGGTAGAAAAAAAAGAAATACGCCCTGCAAAGAGCAAGTGTGATAAAAACAATAAGATTGATTATCACCAGCCGGGTCAGACTATTTTGACTATCACCTAAAGAATATCCCATAGACACACTAACTCAATATAACGAACGACGATTGGTTTTGTTCCAATAGAGAACCATCAGAAAACCGGTAAGAGCACCTCCGAGGTGGGCAAAGTGGGCAATATTGTCGCCGCTTACGCTGGCCACTCCTCCAAACAGGTCAATGGCGGCCAGCCCCAGCATGGCCCATTTGGCCTTTACGGGTACGGGAATGAACATGATAAAAAGTTCTGTATTGGGAAACAGATACGCAAAGGCGACCATTACCCCCATAACGGCACCACTGGCACCCAGTGCGGGCGATACTGCGCCGAGTTGTTGCTGTATGGCAACTGCATCGCCTGCAGTAAAGGACGCAAGCAATTCCTGACAGCGCAGGTATTGCACTCCCAGGTGCAGGGCTGCCGCACCCAGGCCACAGGCAAAATAAAACAGTAAGAACCGAGGTCCGCCCCAAACGTTCTCCAGCACTTTTCCGAACATCCACAGGGTAAACATATTAAATACGATATGGAACAAGGTCTGCGGAGAGTGTGCGAACATGTGCGTAAAGAGCTGGTAGGGTCTAAACTCTCTTGCACTGCCCAATACGCCGGCCTCCAATAGCAAACGATGTAATTTCTCTGGCATGAGTGGCCAGAGCATGACCCATTCCGAAAAAGGAAAACGTGCCGAAAGCGTTAGCTGCGCCACGTACATCAACACATTGATGATGATCAGATTTTTGACAATGGGAGGAAAGTTATCTGGTCTCGTAAATCGAAACTCGCTCATTGCACAAAAATAAGTTATCTGCGCTTCAACTGAACAATGTTTTCGATATGATGCGTGTGTGGGAACATATCGACGGGTTGTACATGGGTAACCTGATACACCCGATCGAGCCGTTGCAAGTCTCGGGCCTGCGTGGCGGGGTTACAACTTACGTATACGACTGTTGAGGCGGCGATCTCGAGCAGTTTATCAATGAGGGTTTCGTGCATGCCGGCCCTTGGCGGATCGGTCACGATCACATCCGGACGACCTTGCCCGGCAAAGAATTCGTCGGTGCACACGTCAATTACATCACCTGCAAAAAAAGAAGCGTTTTCGATCTGATTGATCTTTGCATTTTCTTTCGCATCCTCAATGGCGGCCGCTACCTGTTCTACCCCTACGATACGACCGGCTTTTCGACTTAAGAAAATGCCGATGCTTCCCGTACCGCAGTAAAGATCGTAGAGTGTTTCGCGGCCAGTGAGTGCTGCGGCCTCGGCCGTCAATCGATAGAGTGTTTCGGCCTGTGAGGTATTGGTCTGAAAAAAGGAGAGTGGTCCAATTTTAAAACGATAGATCTCTTCGGGGTCTTTTCCACGTAAGATCTCTTCTACATATCCTTTGCCTGAGAACACAACGGGCTGCAGATCTTGGATGCTGTCGTTCCACTTGGTGTTAACGGTATAGAGCAGGGTGGTGATGGCCGGAAATTTCTCTTGCAGCACCTCTAGTAGTTCGCGTGTTTGCTTTGGTTTGTCTTCTCCTACGATCAGATTCACCATTAATTCTCCGCTTCGGCAAAGACGTAGTTGCAAGTTGCGCAAATAGCCCTGGTGTGCGCGGCTGTCATAGAACGTCCAACCTTTTTGCAGTGCAAGTGCCTTAATAAAATTTCGTAACTCGTTAGAGGGAGATGTCTGCAAATGGCAAGTATCGATATCGACTATCTTATCGAAGAATCCCCGGGCATGAAACCCGGCTACGTTCGACTGGCTGCTGATCTCTTCGTTGCCAAGTTCGGAGGGTAAGAGATAGCGCTTGTTGCCAAACGTGTATTCGATCTTGTTGCGATAGCCCGTGGTAGGAGAGGCACCCGCTATGGGCAATATGGTAGGCAGCGCCACCTTGCCGATACGTTGCAGGGTTTGTTCAACTTGTTGTTGCTTGTATTGAAGTTGCTTGGCATAGGGCAGCATCTGCCACTGACAGCCGCCGCACACTCCGAAATGAGCACAAAAGGGATCTACTCTCTCTTTTGCCTTTTCGATAAAAGCTATCGGCACGGCCTCGGCCCAATCTTTTTTGCTTTTGAGTATGCGAATGTCTACCCGGTCTCCGGGTACCACGCCTTCTACGAAAATTACCTTTCCGTCTTGGCGGGCAATACATTTTCCCTCGGCCGCATAATCTTCGATCAGCAGGTTCGATAAAGTGATAGAGGATCTTTTTCTTCGCACCGGGCAAAGATAGTTGCTACCTGTCTTGTTCGGGATTTTAATAACTTTACCCCTTATTATACTTGTAATATGAAAAGTACTTGGTTCTTCTTGCTATTGCTTTGCAGCGGCGCTTTGTGGGCCCAGGGGGGCTATGAGATCACGGTCACACTCAAACCGTATAAAGATCAATACATCTATCTCGGTCATTATTTTGGCAAGAGCTATCCCATTATCGATTCGGTCAAAGTAGATCAGCAGTCTCGAGGGGTCTTTAAGGGGAAGCAACCCTTGCAAGGGGGGATCTACCTGATCGGATTTCCGAACAAGTCTGGATTTTTTGAGATACTGGTAGATAAACAACAACAGTTTTCGGTAACGGCCGATTCGGCTACATTGCCCAATGGCATTACCTATACGAATTCTCCCGACAATGAGCTCTTTGCCCGGTATCAACGAATGGTGTCCGAAAAGGGAATGCGCATCAATTCATTGCGCGAGGTGTTGAAAACGGCTCCTACCAGAGCCGACTCCACTCGTCTGATCGATTCACTCAACTCACTCGATATCGACTTGCGTAATTCGCGCGATCGGTTGATCGAGGAGCATAGCGGTACCTTCTTGGCTTCACTGTTGCAGGCCATGCGCGAACCAGTCTTACCCACCGAGCTGCAGCAGCCGGCCAATCGCGAAGATTCCATCAAGGCCTTTCGCTATTACCGCGATCATTTTTGGGATGGTGTTAATTTTTGGGACGGGCGACTGGCCTATACCACTTTTTTCGAGGAGAAGCTCGATCGATATTTTAATCAACTGGTAACCCCTCATCCCGATTCGGTCAACAAAGAGATGGATTACATGCTCGGGTTTGCCTCTATCAATCCCGAAATGCAACGCTTTTTGTTGCTACGTTTTATCAATCGTTACTACAGCCAGCGCTACATGTGGGAAGACGCCGTCTTTGTTCATCTCTATGAAAAATATTTCTCTTCCAAGACATACCCTTGGCTGAGCGAGCAAGGAAAAAAGACCATTACGGACCGTGCCTATAGTTTAATGGCCAACATACTGGGCACGCCTGCTACCGATATTGAACTGCCCGATTCGACGGGTCGTACGGTATCGCTATATGCGCTGCAAAAGCAATATACCCTGGTGGTGTTTTGGGATCCTACCTGCGGGCATTGCAAGGAAACCCTGCCCAAGATCGATTCGGTCTATGCGGCCCGTTGGAAGCAAGACGGAGTGGGTATTTATGCCGTAGCCAAAGAGACCGAAGGAACGCGTGCAGATTGGCTGCGTTTCATTGCCGAAAAGAAGATCGGACATTGGAGTCATGTGTATTATAGCAAGGAGGCTGAAAAAAACCGGGTCGAAAAAAATGTTCCGGGGTATTCTCAACTCTACGACGTGCAATCGTTCCCCACACTTTATTTATTGGATAAAGACAAGCGCATCGTTGCTAAGAAGCTCTCGTACGAGCAGATGGACGAGATCATCCAGCTAAAGAAAAAAGAAAAACAGTAAGGCTCAGATATCCTTGACCACATCGGCCACCAGTTGGGGCCTTCCCAAGGTATAGTAGTGCAGCACCGGCACGCCCGACTTTTTGAGTTCGCGCGATTGCGTGAGCAACCACTCTTTTCCTACCACTTCTACATCGGCATCGGTCTTGCATTTTTGAACGGCATTGGCCAGATCGGAAGGAAGATCGATATGAAAGGTCTTGGGCAGTACGGTCAGTTGTTTCTTAGAGTAGATAGGCTTTAATCCGGGTATGATCGGTACGGTAATGCCGATCTCGCGGCAGGCCTTTACAAAATCGTGGTACTTGGCGTTGTCAAAAAACATCTGCGTTACTATGTAGTCGGCACCAGCCTCTACTTTTTGTTTCAGGTGACGCAGGTCGGTATCCATATTGGGCGCCTCAAAATGTTTTTCGGGATAGCCGGCCACCCCAATGCAGAACTTTGTCTTTTGGGTGTCTTTGAGTTCTTCTTCGAGGTATATCCCATTATTGAGCGCGGATACCTGCTGTAACAGATCGACCGCATAGCGGTGACCACCGGGTTCTGGTTCAAAGGCCGATTCATTCTTTGCTGCATCGCCCCGTAACACCAATACGTTATCGATGCCCAGGTAATGCAGGTTAATGAGCGCGTCTTCGGTATCGTTGATGCTGAATCCTCCGCAGATCAGATGCGGTACGGTGTCGACATTGTACTTGTTCATGATGGCGGCACAGATGCTCTCGGTACCGGGTCTTTTGCGCACCACGACTTTTTCAAAATTTCCATCCGCTTTCTTTTTGAACACATGCTCGGAGCGGTGGTAGGTCACATTGATGAAGGCAGGCTTAAAAGCCATCAAGGGGTCGAGGTGCTTGTATAAGGCGCCAATGCCCTTGCCTTTTAAGGGGGGTAACACCTCAAATGAGATGAGCGTGTCTTTGGCCTGGTTGATGTGTTCGATTACTTTCATAGGTACAGGGCATGCAAACTTAGCGTACCCTTGGGTTATAACAAAGAAACGATACCCTTTTGTTAAAAGGCCATACCCTTTGGTACGAGCGGCCTCTATGGCTTACATTTGTCGTATGCAGTTAGCCATTCGTACCCGGTCTTTGGTCAAGCGATACGGCAACCGAACGGTTGTAAACCAGGTCTCTTTCGAGGTTCAACAAGGTGAGATCGTTGGCCTGTTGGGACCCAACGGTGCCGGTAAGACCACTTCTTTTTACCAGGTGGTCGGGCTTATCAAGCCCGATGAGGGCCAGGTTTTTTTAAATGACCAGGATATTACCGCCCTGCCAATGTACAAGCGGGCCCAAATGGGTATCGGTTACCTGCCGCAAGAAGCATCGGTGTTCAGAAAGTTAAGTGTAGAAGACAACATTGCGGCGGTACTTGAAATGACCAAACTGACCAAGCAGCAGCAAAAAGATAAACTAGAGACCCTGCTGAGCGAGTTTCGCTTGCAACATGTGCGCAAGAGCAATGGCGATGTACTGAGTGGCGGTGAAAGAAGAAGAACAGAGATTGCCCGGGCTCTATCGGTCGATCCCAAATTTATTTTACTGGATGAACCTTTTGCCGGTATTGACCCGATCGCCGTAGAGGATATTCAGGCCATCGTGGCTCGCTTAAAATATAAGAACATAGGCATCTTGATCACCGATCATAACGTGACCGAAACCTTATCTATTTGTGACAGGGCTTATTTATTGATCGAAGGAAAGATTTTTAAGCATGGTACCGCAGAAGAGCTGGCCCAAGACGAGCAGGTGCGCAAACTGTATCTGGGCCGCAATTTTGAATTGCGTCGAAAAGACTGGTTACACGAAGAGGCCCAGCAGCAATCGGGTCTTTCTATTTGATCTTTCATGAACTACTCACTTCTTCCTAAAATTGAATTGCATCTGCATTTGGATTGCAGCTTGAGCTATGCGGTGGTAAGCCAGCTCGATCCGCATGTGACCGAACAGCAATATCGTGAGGAGTTCGTGGCCCCTTCGGTCTGTGTGGACCTGCGCGATTACCTGACGCGTGCCGTAAAAGGATTCTCATTGATGCAAACGCCAGCGCAATTGCGACTGGTAACGCTCGATCTGTTGGCACAGTTAGAGGCCGACCATGTGATCTATGCCGAGATTCGCTTTGCTCCTTTGTTGCACACGCGGCAGGGGCTAACGCCTGTACAGGTAGTTGAATCGGTTCAGGCCGCATTGCAAGAAGGGTCCTCTTTATACAAGGTAATTCCCAGGTTGATCCTTTGTACCCTTCGACATTTTACAGCAGAGCAAAGTCTTGAAACGGCCTTACTGACCAAACAATTTGTCGGACAGGGTTGGGTCGTGGGCTTTGATATGGCCGGAGACGAAGCGGGATATTCCGTTGCCCCGCATAAAAAAGCTTTTGCATTGGTCAAAGAAAACGGGATCCCCTTTACCGTGCACGCCGGTGAGGCGGCCGGCCCGGCCAGCATGTGGGAAGTGATCCGCGAACTGGCGCCGCGTCGTATTGGTCACGGAGTAAGAAGTATAGAGGATCCTGCACTGGTGGACTATCTTGTAAAGCATCAGATTCATCTAGAAGTATGCCCTACCAGCAATCTGCAGACAAATATCTTTTCTTCTATGCAGCAACATTCGCTGGCAACGTTATATCAGCAAGGGGTATCGATCAGCCTTTCTACCGATGCCCGCATGATCACACCAGTTACCCTGAGCAGCGAATACCAGCAAGTGACGGCTGCATTTGGTTGGGGCAAGCCGGAATTTCTGGCCTGTAATCTGCAAGCCCTGCAAAATGCCTTTATTGACGAAGAACTACGTTCTTCTTTAAAGCAACGATTGCTGGCGGCCTATTGATGGCTATTTTTTTTTAATTTGGCAGTATTCATGAAGCTACTTTCTCCCGCCATATCCTCGTTGGCCCGATTACGCTCTTGGCGAATCGATGCCTGGAGAAATAATCCCATCGATGCACAGCGCGAAGTATTACAAGACCTGGTCACATCGGCTCAGTATACCGAGTTGGGCAGACGTTATGATTTTGCCCGATTGTTCTCGATCAAGTCATTTAAGGAAGCGGTTCCCATTCATGAATACGACGATATAAAGCCCTACATAGAGCGGATCATGCAAGGCGAACAGGGGTTACTTTGGAATACGCCCATCAATTGGTTTGCCAAAAGTAGTGGTACCACCAGCGATAAAAGCAAGTTTATTCCTGTTAGCGAAGAGAGTTTGCAAGATGGTCATTACCGCGCCTCAAAAGACGTACTCTCGCTGTATTACTTGCAACAGCCCAATTCGGAACTGCTGACCGGCAAGGGGCTTATTATCGGAGGCAGCCATAACATCAATCCGCTGAATCAAGAGGCGCAATACGGCGATCTCAGTGCGGTGCTGTTGCAGAACTCTCCTTTTTGGGGTCATTGGCTGCGCACCCCGCATCTGGATATTGCCCTGATGGACGAGTGGGAATCGAAGATCGAAAAACTAGCCGAAAGCACAATCAAAGAAAACGTGACCTCCATATCGGGAGTACCTACTTGGACGCTCGTTTTGTTCAAGCGTATTTTGGAGCTGACGGGTTGTAAGACCATTGCCGAAGTATGGCCTTCGCTCGAGTTGTACATGCACGGAGGAGTATCGTTTACACCTTACCGCGAGCAGTTCGGCAAATGGATCGGACGCGACATACAATATCTCGATATGTACAATGCCAGTGAGGGATTCTTTGCTGCACAAGATGATCCTTCACAACCGGGAATGTTACTATTCACCGACCATGGAGTGTTCATGGAGTTCATGCCGATAGAGGAGTATGGTTCTTCGCAGCCTCGCACCATTGGGTTGAGTGATGTGGAGCTGGGGCGTCATTATGCGCCTGTCATTAGCACCAATGCCGGTTTGTGGCGTTACTTGTTAGGGGATACCATAGAGTTTACCACGCTGCGGCCCTTTCGGGTAAAAGTATCGGGTCGCTTAAAGCATTTTATCAACGCATTTGGAGAAGAGGTCATCGTTGACAATACCGACAGGGCACTGGCCGAAGCGTGTCGACAGACCGGTGCCATCGTAAACGATTATACGGCTGCCCCGATCTATTTTAATGAAAAGGCGCAAGGGGCTCACCAATGGCTGATCGAATTTGAGCAGTCTCCGTCGGACCTGCAACAGTTTACCATTATGCTCGACAAGGCGCTACAGCAACTGAACAGCGATTACGAGGCCAAGCGCTATCGTGATATTGCGCTGGGGCTTCCTCAAGTGAGTCAGTTGCGCCCGGGCACATTTGCCGATTGGC
The DNA here is from genome assembly GCA_003489485.1 of Chitinophagaceae bacterium. Taxonomy (GTDB): domain Bacteria; phylum Bacteroidota; class Bacteroidia; order Chitinophagales; family Chitinophagaceae; genus JJ008. The sequence continues at coordinate 11,474 of DNMB01000182.1, forward strand.
TGCGAAAAAAAGGTAAGCTCGGTGGCCAACACAAAGTGCCTCGCCTGAGCAATGACCGTACCCTTATCGAAGAGATTTTACAACTGAATACAATTACATTTGCCCAACCCTAAAACAGTTTTATGAAATTACTCGACAACAAAGTAGCCATCGTAACAGGCGGTACAAGGGGAATAGGAGAAGGTATTGCCCAGCTATTTGCCGCACATGGCGCGCAGGTGGCATTTACCTATGTAAGTGATAGTAGTGCCGAGAAAGCCACCACGCTGGCCGCTGCGTTGCAAGCCAAAGGGGTCAAGGCAAAAGCCTACCAAAGCAATGCGGCCGACCCGCAAGCTTGTGAAGCACTGGTGACCGATGTGCTCAAGGAGTTCGGCACCATCGATATCTGTGTTAACAATGCCGGCATCTCAAAAGACAATCTTCTGATGCGAATGACCAACGAGCAATGGGAAGAGGTGATGCGCGTCAATTTGAATAGTGTCTTTTATATGACCAAGCAAGTGATTCGCCCTATGATGAAAGCTCGTTCCGGTTCCATTATAAATATGAGTTCAGTGATCGGTGAAATGGGTAATGCCGGGCAAAGCAGTTACGCTGCGAGTAAGGCCGGTGTTATCGGTTTTACCAAATCGATCGCCAAAGAGTTAGGAAGTCGCAACATTCGGTGCAACGCCATTGCGCCGGGTTTTGTTGAGACCGATATGACCCAATACTTACAGGCAGGAGAAGCCGCCGAAAAATACAAGGCCGGTATTCCGCTGGGTCGTTTTGCCTCGGCAGCCGATATTGCCAATGTTACGTTGTTTCTGGCCTCCGACCTCTCGGCCTATGTGACCGGACAAACGATCAGCGCCTGTGGAGGATTGAATATCTAATTGAACGCTGAGTGGTCAATGGCTAATGCGGGTTCCCTTCTCTTGCATGTAGGCATGCCATAAAATAAAAGCCGCTATACTGCGATAGGGTTTCCATTTTGCGGCAACGGTCAACATTCTTTCTTTAGAGACCGTGGGTCGCATCCTTTTTACTTTTTTGAGACTATTGACCAGCGCCACATCACCTAGCGGAAACTGGTCGGTTCTTCTTAACGCGTGCATCAGGTATACATCAATGGTCCAGGGCCCGATGCCTTTGAGCGGGATCAGTTGCTCATATACTTCTTGGTCGCTGAGTTGTTCCATGTTGCGCAGACGGATCTGTTTGCTAATGACCGCCTGGGCCAAGCCCCTGGCATAGACGATCTTTTGTCGGGTAAAATAGCAATCACGCAGTTCGGCATCGGTCAGCGCCATTAATTTCTTAGGGGTAACAAGACCGATTTTTTTTCGCAGGCGATCAAAGGCAGCGTAGGCTGCGGCCAGTGATACCTGTTGCTCCAGTATCGATAGTACCAAAGTCTGAAATGTATTGGGTCTTACCCAAGGACTGGGATAGCCATGTCGTAGGATGATCTTATGCAGGTCAGCATCACGTTTTGCCAACTCGTCGCAGAGACTGGTAAAATTTTTCTCACTATAGCAAAGGATGGGGCTGCTCATTTTTGTTTGAATCGTTCGATCGCCTTTTTGCTTTCTTCGCTCAGCACCAATCTTCCGCTAATGGAGGCGCGGTGTTGTAACAGCTGGGTCCAATGTTCGGTTCCTTCCCAACAGATCTTTTTGATCTCTCTTAGTGCGGCAGGGCTGCTTTGTAATAACTGTGCGACCAAGCGGTTGATACCTTCGTCCAAGCCAGTGCTATCGGCAAACAAGGCTGCGAACAATCCTTTTTGATGCGCCCATTCGGCACTGCGCCACTCGGTGGCATCGATGGCGAGTTGCGAGAAGGCAGAGAGTCCGATCTTTCTCTCTACTGCCGGTCCTACTACGAAAGGACCGATCCCTACGGCCAGTTCACTCAGTTTCACGTCCGCTTGATCGGTGGCAAGAGCATAGTCTACCGCAGCGGCCAGACCTACACCTCCGCCCACGCATTTACCCTGTATACGACCAATGACCAGTAGGGGACAGTTTCGAATGGCATTGATCACTTCTGCAAATCCACTGAAGAAGCGTAGCCCCTCTGCCGCTGTGGTAATGGAAGCGAGCTCATCGAATGAGGCCCCTGCACAAAAGACCTTCTCTCCGCGGCTACGCAATAAAATAAGTTTTACCTCGGCGTCTTCTCCGGCTGCCGTAATGGCCGCGGCCAGTTGGGTCAGCAGGGTGCGGGGTAGTGAGTTGCTTTGCGGATGATAGAATTCAATGACTTCAAGGGCTCCTTGCCGTACAGCGTTAACATAAGCGGTTTCCATAGCGATGATATGATGTTATTGGGGTTGTTTGGCTACCATGGTCAAGATGGTGGCTACGCCAACGATCTCTGCGGTTTCGTCTAGCATCTCGACCAACCATTTTACGATGCCCTTCTCAATGTCGTCTCCTCTTTTTTGATCGGCCGGGTTATCAGTAATTCGTTTGTCTTGGGGCAACTTCTCCTTGCAGGTAAAACGGATCTGGATCTCGCTGCCCGGATAGACGGGTTTGGTAAATCGAAGTTCGTCGATGCCATAGTTGAGCAGCACCGGATTTTTCTCGTAACTGTCCACGAACAAACCGGCGGCCAGACTCATGATCAGATAGCCATGGGCCACTTGTCTTTCGAACATGGTGCCTTCGAAGTTGGTCTCTTTAAGGTGCGCATAGAAATGATCGCCGCTCAAGTCGGCGAACCGATCGATATCTTCTGCACTGATCATTCTTTTTTCGGTCAGCAACTGATCGCCGATCTGTAGTTCTTCAAAATATTTTTTAAAGGGATGTTTGCCGGGATCCTTTCCTTCTGCATAAGGTTGGTAGACCGACGTGATGGCTGTGATCATGGTGGGGGATCCTTGTAAGGCGGTGCGTTGCAAGTAATGTTTGACGCCGCGTATACCTCCCATTTCTTCTCCTCCACCTGCTCGCCCCGGGCCACCGTGCACCAGTAACGGCAGTGGAGAACCATGGCCGGTACTTTCTTTTGCGCACGTGCGGTTCAATACCAATATCCTTCCATGGTGAGAGGCCGCACCGATCACATAGCGACGGGCTTCTGCCGTATCGTTGGTAACGATGGTGGTGACAAGACTTCCCTTTCCTTTTTTGCTAAGGGCAATGGCTTCGTCGATGCCTTGGTACGGCATGAGAGTACTGACCGGGCCAAAGGCTTCGATCTCGTGCGGGGCAAGGGTACTAAAAGGACTATTATTGAGCAGAAGCAAGGGAGAGAGAAAAGCACCTTTCTCGGCATCGGCATCTACGACCGATACACTGTCGAGCGATCCATAGATGAGTTGTGATGAGGCCAATAGTTTTTGTACTTGCGCAACTACTTCATTGCGCTGGTGCTGTCCGGCCAGCGATCCCATTCTGACCTTTTCGTTGTAAGGCGAGCCGATCACGGTTTGAGCCAATGCTTTTTGCAGTGCCTCTGCCATTGCATCGAGATAGCGGGCCGGAACAAAAATGCGACGCACGCCCGTACAACGCTGTCCGGCTTTGAGTGTCATTTCTTTTCTTACCTCTTTGACGAATAACTCCCATTCTGCATCGCCCGGCTGTACCTGGTCGCCCAATACGATACAGTTAAGGGAGTCGGCCTCCATATTAAAGGGAACGTTATTATCCAAAATGGCAGGCGTTTTCTTGAGTAGTGCACCGGTTACGGCACTGCCTGTAAAGGTGACCACATCTTGGCTATCGACCCAGTTGAGCAGATCGCCGCTGCTGCCACAGATCAGTTGCAGCGATCCTTCGGGAAAGATCTTGCTATTGATGATCTCGCGAAAGACCGCTTCGGTCAAATACGAGGTAGCGGTAGCAGGCTTTACGATGGCGGGTACGCCCGCCAGTAAATTAACTGCGATCTTTTCGAGCATGCCCCATACAGGGAAATTAAATGCGTTGATATGAATGGCCACGCCTTCTTTAGGTACCAGAATATGAGTGCCCATAAAGCTATTGCCCTTGCTGAGGTTGTGGCTTTCTCCATCTACACAAAAACATTCGTTGGGAAATTTTCTGCGCAGCGATGCATTGGCGAAGAGATTGCCAATTCCTCCTTCAATATCGACCCAGCTATCGGCTTTGGTAGCACCGCTTCGATAACTAAGCGAATAAAAATTGCTCAGGTGTTTTTGCAGATGAAAGGCAAGCGCTTTGAGTCGGTTACCTCGCTCATGAAAACTAAGGGTACGAAGTGCCGGGTTACCTGTGTTTCTGGCATAGTGTATCATGGCCTTGAAGTCTAGGCCCTGCGTACTGGTGGTACCAAAGCATTCACCGGTCACCGCATCGTAGAGAGACTGTTGGCTTCCCTGACCGCGAAGCCATTGTCCTTCTACATAGTTTTCGAGTTGTATCATGGGAGGGGGTCGTTCTAAATTACCTCAAAATTAGCTGAAGGGCGCTTGTCTTTTACAAATGGGTATCTTTGTTTTCTAACTATTATCATATGTTCTCTAATCGGTCTTTTATTTTGTTGATGGGCCTTGCAATGTGGCTTGTTGCCTGCCAGAACCCTACTTCTTCTGGTTCGTCGGGCGACCAGGCCAACCGACAGCCTCTGAGTGCCGAAGACAGTCTTTACAGGCAAGTAATGGACGTACACGATGAAGTGATGCCCAAAATGGG
>DNMB01000182.1:16525-19721 GCA_003489485.1 Chitinophagaceae bacterium
ATAAGGCCTACCGCCGCCAACTAGAGCAGCTGGTCAGCGACCTGAACTATGCTGATTTTGCCATGGATAAGTGGATGGTAGAATTCAATATCGATTCTGCAAAAGATAACAAGGCTCTTCGCATGCAATACCTACAGGATGAACTGGAGAAGGTGAAAAAGGTAAAAGTGGTCATTCTGGGTAGTTTGGCAGGGGCCGACAGCCTGATTCGCCGATAATGAAGAAGAATCGTCTGCGTTTATTTACCAAAAAGTTCGTGATCTGGGCCAATGTGATGGCCGTGGCGCTGTTTTTACTGTCGTGCCTTATCCCGCTGTTGCATCCACAGCAATGGTGGTGGGTGTCGCTGATGGGGTTGGCCTTTCCTTTCTTACTTTTTGTGGTCATTTGTTTTTTATTCGGCTGGTTGATTTTACTGAAGTTCAGACTTACCCTTATTTCGCTCAGTGCATTGATACTGGGTTATAAAAGTATCGGTGTATTCATCGCCTTTAACGCTCCCTCATCGTTCGAGGTAAAAAAAGAGGCGAAGACGATCCGGGTGGTGAGTTGGAATGTGGCCCGTTTTATCGAGCTTACACGAAACAATAATCGGGGTAGCCTGACCCGCAAGAAAATGCTCGCGCTGTTGGCCGAGCAAAAGGCCGATGTGCTGTGTTTACAAGAGTTCTATACGTCCGATAACCCGGCATACTACGATAATATTACTTCTATTCGCAAGCAGTTGGGCTATCCATATTTTTATTTTAGCAAGGATCGCGATGGTGACCTGAACTACTATAGCTCTGTCATTTTTTCTCGTTATCCTATTATCGACAGCGGACTGATCCGTTTTCCGCGCCCTTCGCAACCCGAGGTACTGCTGCAGGCCGATATACAAGCCGGTGGTTCGGTCATTCGAGTCGTTACCACTCATCTGCAATCGCAGCGTTTCGACAAACAGGATTACCGAAGAATAGAAAAGATCCGTGACCGCGAAGACAGTTTATTCTATCAGTTCATTCCCATTGTGGGCAAACTCAAAAGGGGAGTGGTCATTAGGAGCGTACAGGCAGATATCATTGCATCGCTGGTGGCCGATTCGCCCTACCCAGTCGTATTGGCGGCCGATCTCAACGATGTTCCCAACTCTTATACTTATTTTACAGTACGCGGTAGTCTGCAGGATGCTTTTTTGCAAAAGGGGTATGGTCTGGGCAGAACGTTCAGGGGGCTTTCGCCGACGCTTCGCATCGATTACATCTTTGCCGATCCCCGGCTACGTGTAAGACAGTTCAAGCGGGTAAAAAAAGACTACTCGGATCACTATATGCTGGTCACCGACCTGCTGCCCGGTGGCCGATAGCATCGTACTCTCTGATTCCATTTATTTTAATCATCTTTGCCGTATGGCCGAGCTTCGCATCTATAATTCGCTGACCCGTCAAAAAGAGATCTTTACTCCGCTAGTGCCAGGGCATGTTGGTATGTATGTCTGTGGTCCTACGGTAAGTGGAGAAAGTCATTTGGGTCATGCCCGCCCTTACATCACCTTCGATGTGGTCTATCGCTATTTGCAAACCCTGGGATATCAGGTTCGTTATGTTCGCAACATTACCGATGCCGGACATTTTGAAGAGGAGGGCCGCGATGCCACCGACAAGATCGCCGAAAAGGCAAAGCTCGAACAGCTGGAGCCCATGGAGCTGGTACACAAGTATACCAGATTATTTCATTGGGCCATGGATCAGTTCAATACTCTTCCTCCATCGGTGGAGCCTACTGCCACCGGACATATTGTAGAACAGATCGGCATGATCGAACAATTGATAGCGGCCGGTTATGCCTACGAAATGAATGGCTCGGTATATTTTGACGTAAAGAAATATGCATCGGACCATGACTATGGAAAGCTCAGTGGTCGCGTTATCGATGAGTTGCTTACCACTACTCGCGAGCTGGAAGGTCAAGAAGAGAAAAAAGATCGAACTGATTTTGCTCTCTGGAAAGCCGCTGCCCCCGAGCATATCATGCGCTGGCAAAGTCCTTGGGGTGTGGGTTATCCGGGCTGGCACATAGAGTGCTCTGCCATGGCGACCAAATACCTGGGCAAGCAATTCGATATTCATGGTGGCGGTATGGACCTGCTGTTTCCGCATCACGAAAGCGAGATCGCGCAAAGTACGATCTGCAATCACCAGGCTCCGGTGCGTTATTGGATGCACAACAACATGATCACCATCAATGGTCGCAAGATGGGAAAGAGCTACAACAATGTGATCCGCCTGACCGAATTATTCAGTGGAACGCATCCGTTACTCGAAAAGGCCTATCATCCCATGACGGTGCGGTTCTTTATTTTACAGACACATTACAGCAGTACGCTCGATTTTAGTAACGAGGCGCTACAAGCTGCCGAAAAAGGTCTCAAGCGATTATGGGAAGCGTATCAAAAGTTACGCAAGATAGATTGCGTTCAAAAAGGCGCTGCCGAAAAAGGAACTGACGATACGCTTTCGGCCACGGTGCATCGTTTGCTCGATGAGTTGCCGGCTTTTATGAACGATGACTTCAGTACGGCAAAAGTGCTGGCTAATTTGTTTGAGCTTACTCCTATTGTCAATGCGATCCACGACGGGATCACTGCTCCCGGGTCGCTTTCTGCATCGACCTTGCAACGTATGCAACAAGATGTCGAACACTGGCTCGAAACAGTTTTAGGCTTACAGGGCATGGAAGAAAGTGGGCATGATAAGTTGGAACAAGTAATGCAGTTGCTTATCGATATTCGAAAAGAAGCGCGAGGCAGAAAGGATTTTGTGACCTCCGATAAGATACGCGACCGGCTCTCTTCTGTGGGCATTCAGATAAAGGACGAGAAGGGCGGAGAGATGACCTGGCGAATCGATTGATGCGTCTCTGTTCAGTTTCTTTGTAGGCGGCGAATTCTAAAAATGTATCGCTTCCATTCGATTAAGCCACTGTTCGTCTATGGTAGCTCCTAGTCCAGGTCCTTCGGGTAATCTTATCACGCCATTTTTTTCGTAGCGGATACCACCGGTAACAGGGTCTTCTCTGAACATAAGGGCGGTATCAAAATCGTAGTGAACGATCTGGGGGCTACTACAGGCAAAATGCGCAAAGGCCGTCATGGCAAGCCTCGATTCGATCATAGCACCGACCTGTAATTTAATGCCGGCCGCTTCTGCGAGTCGTA
>DNMB01000182.1:19878-25080 GCA_003489485.1 Chitinophagaceae bacterium
TCACGCCATTTTTTTCGTAGCGAATACCACCGGAAACAGGGTCTTCTCTGAACATAAGGGCGGTATCAAAATCGTAGTGAACGATCTGGGGGCTACTACAGGCAAAATGCGCAAAAGCCGTCATGGCAAGTCTCGATTCGATCATGGCACCTACCTGTAATTTAATACCGGCCGCTTCTGCGAGTCGTACGATGCGCAAGCCATTACGAATACCCCCTGCCTTGCCGAGTTTAATATTAAAGTAGTCGCATGCATCGAGTGCGATCAGACGCGCGGCATCGTGATGATCGCCGCAACATTCATCGGCCATAATGGGAATGGGACTCTCTTTTTTTACCTGTGGCAGCGATGTATATAAAAAGCGTGAGATAGGCTCTTCGCAGTGTTCGATGTGCAATGGAGCGAGGGCTTGCAAGGTTTCAATGGCTTCGGCAACACTCCATCCTTGGTTAGCATCGATGCGAAGCGGTACCGTGGGGCCTACGGCCTCTCGTATGGCACGCATGCGAAGCACATCGGTCTTTCCGTTCTTGCCCAATTTTATCTTGATGGCCGGGTAGCCTTGGTCGAGAATCTTTTTCGCATCGATGGCCATCTTTTCGGGATCGCCGATGCTGACCGTGTAATCGGTCGTGATCACCTTAGTGTTGTCGCCGTTCAAATATTTCCAGAGGGGCAGACCGGCCGCTTGCGATGCAATATCGTACAAGGCGATGTCAAAGGCACTCTTGATGCTGTTGTTTGCATAAACGATGCTGTCTAACAACTGAAGGCATCCATCAATGTCGAGCGGATCTTTATTGAGTAACGCCTTCGCAAAGTAGCTGCCGATCGACATGCAGGTCTCTTGGCTCTCTCCGTTGATGGGCATGTAGGGGCTGCATTCCCCAAATCCTGTAATGCCCTCTTTCGTTTGAATCTTGACCACTACGTTGAGCGCATCATCATCTCTTCCCAGTGAGGTAATGAAGGGTTCGATCAGCGGAATACGAAGGGCATAGAGGCTGATCTGCTTAATATGCAACGAAGAGTGTGTCAACGGCAAGGTTTATTTGGCCAGGGTCAACTCGTTGATCAACCGTGTGGCCCCTCCCAGTTTATCGATGCACCATAGTACATAGCGAATATCCACACAGATGGTTCGGTTCAGATCTTTGTCGAAGGCCAGCTTATGACTTAAGGCTTCGTAGTTGCCATCAAAGGCCAGGCCTATCAGTTCTCCCTTGTTATTGAGAACGGGCGAACCTGAATTACCTCCCGTAATGTCGTTGGTCGTAATAAATCCGATCACCAGATCCTTTCGGGTGGGGTCCATGTATTGACCAAAGTCCTTTTTCTTGAGTAGCGCTACTTGTTGTGCAGGCAGATCGAATTCGTAATCACCTGCCTTGTATTTTTCGAGTAATCCGCGCGACGTGGTCACATAGTCGTATTTGACCGCATCACGAGGTTGATAAGACTTTACATTTCCGTAGCTAACGCGCATGGTAAAGGTGGCATCGGGATACATCATCTTGGCTTTGATGGTATCCATTTCCATTACTCCTTTTAAGTAGAGCCTTCCAAACTCGGCATTCTTTGCATTGAATTGCTGAGAGAGTGGGCCGTATTTGCTATTGTAGTTGCTTACGAAGGTGCTGGCATGCGCGAAGGCCGGGTCGCCTTGCAAGAGCACTGCATCGGGCTTGGCTATAAAAGCGCTCCAGCGGGTATTGTCGAAGATCATGGTCTTGGCAAACACATCAGCTGCATACCGGCGATAGGTCTCGTCGTTATCGAGTGCGCCGTATTGATTCTTGAGTGTGCCATAAAAAGTTACGGGATGTTGTTGTTTGTCTACGTCTTCGTAGAACATGCGAGTAACAGTGGCCAGAATTTTTTCGTCTGATACTTTGTTCGACGACTCCAGAAAGGCTTTACGGGCCTGATCGGCGGCTGCGGCTGCCTTTTGTATATCGGCGGGTGCGCTATTGCGAACCAAAACAGACTCTAGTTGCATCAGCGAAGAAGCAAAGGCAATGAGTGGAGAACCCATGATTCCCTCGCTCATGTATACGCGGTGCTTGGCATAAGGCCTCCAGGCATCATAGGCTTTGGCCCAGTCGTTGAACAAGGTTTGATATTCGGGCTTGGTAGTGGCCCATGCAGTAAAGACGGTTTCTGCTTTTTGTTTTTGTCCGTATACGTCGTACTTAAGCAACTGCTTGGTCTCTCCGTCAAAGAACTTCCAGTAATTGGCGATACTCGCATACGAAGAGGCCAGCTGCAATTTAACGGCCGGGTCTTTCTTCATTTCTTCGAACATGTACTTGAGACGGGCATCTCTGAGTTTTACCAACGTAGGGTTATTGATATCGGTGGCCAGTTTAATGCCATAGGAGCTCTCATAGCGGTTGGTGCTACCGGGGTATCCCCAGATCATGGCAAAATCACCGTCTTTAAGAGGCTTGAGCGAAACGGGCAAATACCATTTGGGTTTATAGGCAATATTGTCTTTGCTATATTTAGCGGGTTTGCCAGCGGCATCGGTATAGACACGAAAGACCGAGAAATCTCCGGTATGACGGGGCCACTCCCAGTTGTCGGTATCGCCTCCGAACTTTCCTACGCTTTCAGGAGGTGTTCCTACCAGTCGAACATCACTGTAGCGCTGGTATACGAATGCCAAGAATTGGTTGCCCTTGAACAAAGAACTCACGCGGGTCTCGATACTTTCTTCGGCTTTGCTGAGACGTTTGTTGATGGCAGCCAGTACGGCGGCTTGCTTTTGCACCCGCTCGGCTCCGCTAAGACCTTTCAGCGAATCGAGCACCTCTTTGGTCACGTCATCGATACGGACTAAGAATTGTACGGATAGGGAAGTGGGAATTTCTTCGTTCAGTGATGCGGCATAGAATCCATCGCGCAGATAATTCTTCTCTACGCTGCTCGCAGAAGCGATCGCATCATAGCCGCAGTGGTGGTTGGTAAAGATCAACCCTTTGCTGCTGACGATCTCTCCGGTACAGCCGCCGCCAAATATAATTATCGCATCTTTTAAGGAGGGTTTATTGATGTGGTAGAGTTGCTCTTTGGTTAGCTTGAGCCCCTTTTTTACCATATCGTTATATACCTGCTGTCCTAACAACAAGGGTAGCCACATGCCTTCGTCGGCCAGCATTCTACCGATCATACAAATTGTAAAGAGCAGGGTAAAGAATAATTTTTTCATCGCAAAAAAGTTTAGAGGACAAACCTACGAAAATCCTATTTTACCTCTTATGATTTATTATTATTCGCTATCTTGAAAGTTCCAATCCTGCTTATGCGATCGCATCTGTTTTTATGTCTTGTTTTAGCATTGGTGCTTGTTGCTGGTTGTCGTAAAAAAGATATGCCTTCTCCGGGACCGACCCCCACTGCCCCGGGCTGCGGTTCGCTGGTCAGCCCGGCAGCCAACGCTTTTGTGACCTCTACCAGTGTAACCCTCAACTGGAGCAGTGTGTTGCAGGCCAGTACCTACGATGTAATGCTGGGTACTTCTCCCGACAATGCCGTTGCCTTGGCTACGGGGGTGACCGGTAACAGTCATACTATTACGATCGCACCGACTCCTAACGTAACCTATTTCTGGTATGTGATTCCGCGCAACAGCAGCGGAGCTGCCACGGGTTGTTCTGCCGCTGCGCGCTCGTTTACCTTTATTTCGATTCAACTGCCTCCTTCGCTTGGATATTATGTAGTAGGTTATTTTCCCTCTTATCGCCCCTTGGCCGATGTGCCTGACGTTAAATTTAAAATGACCAACGTAGTGGTGTATGCTTTCTATCAGGTCAACAGTACAGGTTCTTTGGCACCGCCTACCAGCAACACCGCTTCCTTGTCGGCCGTGGCCGCCAAGGCAAAAGCGAACAATGCAAAAATTTTCTTAGGGATCAATGATGGTAGTGGAAATGGCACGACCAATTTTAAAAACATGGCGGCTTCTCCCAGTGGCCGAACGAGTTTTATTCGCGACATCATGACCATTGTGAGAGCCCAGCAACTTGACGGGGTCGATATGGATTGGGAGTTTCCCAGCACCAGTGACGGGACCGATGTTACGTTCACCGCGCTAATGAAGGAGCTTGCCGATTCTTTGCACCGCGATGGTCGTTATTATCTCTCGTGTGCCATTACTGCCGGTAAATATGCGGGCGGGTATCGCGATGCCATTCGTAACGAGTTATTTCCGGTAGTCGACTTCTTTAACATTATGGCCTACGATGATTTTAGTACCACTGTTCCATTTCGGCATCACAGCGACTTTGCACTGGCGCAAACCTGTCTGCAGTACTGGATCACAACGCGTGGCATGCCGGCTGCTAAGGCAGTGTTGGGTGTTCCTTCTTACGGAAGACCTTCCGGCATAACCCAGTCCAATACGGTCTTATCGTATCGTACTATTTTATCGCAGGGTGGAAATGCACAACTCGACTCGGCGGTGGTGAGCTCCGGCTCATTTACCAATTATACGATCTACTATAACGGACAGTTTACGGTAAAGAGAAAAGCCAAGCTCGCAAAAGATATCGCAGGCGGTGTGATGTTTTGGGAGAAGTGGCAAGACGCTCCTGATGCCAACTCACTGCTCAAGGCCGCCTGTGATACTGTCGGCAGAACCTATTGACGAGTCATTTAGCAGCAAATTCGTATCGCAGTTATCGCCGTCACAGCAGGGCATGATATTGGTGTTGCATAACGGGCACTGGTAATGCCCATGTACGTGAACGGGAATTATTTCGTGCAGGCAAAAAAGGCAACGTTGCTTCATGGCGTAACGGGCTCATTGACGATTTTCCAAAGCAGGTCCTTTAGCTCTATCAACCCCTGCTGGGTGACCGAAGAAATAAAAATATGAGGAACTCCCTCGGGTAATTCTTTTTCGATCGCTGTTCGTAATTCTTGATCGAGCATATCGCTTTTGCTAATGGCAATAACGAATTGCTTGTGGAGAAGTTCGGGATTGTATTTCTCTAGCTCATTGATCAGGATCCCGAATTCTTTTTTATGATCTGCGCTGTCGGCAGGGATTAAAAACAACAGGGCGGCGTTTCTTTCGATGTGCCGCAAGAAGCGATGCCCCAGTCCTTTTCCTTCGGCGGCGCCTTCTATGATACCGGGTAGATCGGCTATGCAAAAACTGCGACCATCACGGTACTCGACCATGCCAAGGTTCGGTGT
>DNMB01000152.1 GCA_003489485.1 Chitinophagaceae bacterium
CAGTACGAACAAGACCTGCAACAAGCATCCCATATTTTAAAAGGTGAGCTGGCCCCTGTTATTCGTCATCTCGAAGAGCAGATGAAGGAGTTCGCTGCAACACTGGCCTATGAGCAGGCGGCACAGCTCAAAAAAAAGATCGACTACCTGCGTCAGTACCGCTCGCGATCGGTCATTGCCAATGCCCGCACCCCTGACCTCGATATCTTTTCGATCAGTCACGATAAAAAAGCGTTTGTAAATTATCTGATGCTTCGCAATGGGGCTATCGTACAAAGTCATACCATAGAGGCAGAGCTAAAACTGAATGAAAGTCCCGAAGAAGTATTGGCATTCGCTGCCGCGCAACTTCGCGATCGGTTCGAGAGCAAGGTAACCGAGATCGTGGTTCCCGTTGCCATCGACTATCCCGATTCGGAAGTAACGGTGACCGTGCCTCGCAGCGGAGACCGAAAAAAATTGCTGGAACTATCCCAAAAAAATGCCGCCTACTTTATTGCCGAGCAACGAAAAAGAGAAAGACTGCAGCTCGATAAAAAGATCGTCGATACCGAAAAACTTCTTTTGGACCTGCAACAAGACCTGCAACTCTCTTCGCTACCCGTACACATTGAGTGCTTTGATAATTCCAATTTTCAGGGCAGCTACCCTGTATCGGCCATGGTCTGTTTTAAAAATGCCGCTCCGAGCAAAAAGGATTACAGAAAATTCAATATCGAGACCGTTCAAGGAATCAACGACTTTGCGAGCATGAAAGAGGCGGTGTACCGTCGCTACAAACGACAAAAAGAAGAGCAACATCCCCTTCCGCAGCTGGTGATCATCGACGGCGGCAAAGGACAGCTTAGTGCCGCCATGGAAGCCATCACCGAACTGGGCCTGCAAGGAACGATGACCCTGGTAGGGCTCGCCAAAAACCAAGAGGAGTTATTCTTTACAGGAGACAGTGAACCGCTTAGGCTGCCCTATCAAAGCAATAGCCTGCTGCTGATCAGAAGGATCCGCGACGAAGTACACCGCTTTGGGGTCAACTTTCATCGCAAGCAACGAAGCAAGGGTACCTTTAAAAACCAGCTACAGGAGGTTCCGGGTATCGGCGCACAAACCGCTACGGAATTACTGCAACATTTTCGCTCGGTCAACAATATGCTAAAGGCCTCTTCAGAAGAGCTGGCCGCCGTAGTAGGAAAGGTCAAAGCCAATAAGATCAAAGCCTACTTTTCTAATACCCCATAAAAACGGGCATAAAAAAACCGGACCCTTTCAGGACCGGTCTTTCTAATTGTAAAGTTGATTTTGATCAGTACGACCAAAGGTCCTGTTCAAAATTGAAGATCTTATCTTTAATATTCTCTCCTTCGAGCAATTGCAAAATAGGATCCTTAATATAGTTACGGATCAATTTATTCTGCGGATTGTCGAGCGTAGACTTAACAATATAGCTGCTGAACATTCTGCTTTCAAACAGCTCTTCCCAGGTCATGCGGTTCTGCCCCATGTTCTTTGGATTATACACTTCTGACTTGACCAGTGCAGGACGAAGATCGGGGTAATAGACCCAGAACAAAGAAGAAGTACCTCTCTCTTTGTTGGTATTAGGAAAATACTCGGTCTTAAGCAGACCAAGTCCTAAGATACGAACGTGCATGCGGCTCGACTCACGATCAAAGACCCACTCCTCTTTCAAACGGATCTTGTTGATCGACTTAGGATCGAAAGACTTGCGTGTCACCACATAGCCAACTACCTTGTCGATTTGCTTGATGTCGTATTTGGGAACAGTATCGAGACTTCCGGCCACTAATTGCTGAACAGCACTAACCGACAGTGGAGTGGTAAAACGATCGTCGGAGAAAGCCGTTACCTCGCCGGTTTGTACCGCCTTCATCAGCATATTGACAAAGATCTGGCTGCCGTCATCTTCCATCGACTCGTACATAAAGACCTTGTTCATTTTTTCGCGCAGGTCGAGCTCACGCCAAACCTTTTCGGCATAAAAGGCATCATCCCAACGGAGATGCTCATAAGGAAGCGGCGTACGCTGCGTTAGACTGCTTTTATCGAAGGCATTGTCTTGACGAAGTGATTTACGGATAGCATTATCAGCCGTAGCCGTATCGTATTCAAAAGGCAGATTGGCATAGGCATCGAATGCGGGAGCCTTGGGTACCGTATCGGTCGCAACAGGGGCAGCCGTTTGCTCTGGCGTGGTCGTGGTAGCCGGTGCACCACCTCCCCTGCGACGAGGGGCACGTTGTGCAGCAACATCCGTGGCCAACAAGACCACGGTGCCAAGTAGCATAACAGAGGTAAAGAGTTTCAACTTCATATACTAATTACATTATTTGATATAATAGACCAACGAAGGGGCTTTGTTGGTACGACCATCGGGACCCTTTACACGGATATCGTCGATGGTGACCATGCGGCCAGCCTGCACATACTGATTGATAGCGGTGCGAACCTGCGAAGAGAAAGCAGCACCCTGGTTAGGGATCGATACGATGTCATCATCGGTATCACAGGTAAACGTGAAGCTTACAACGTCGTATTCGAGTTCGAACGGAAAGTTCTTGATACCGGCTCCCACACCACCTTGTGCACGGAACGAACCGGCATTGATGTTGGCACCGCTGGGTTGTCCGCCCACAAAGGCTTGCGCCTCGGGAATGGTACGAACCCTGAAATTGAAAGAAGATACTTTTCCGTCAATATCGATATTGACCTTGCAATCGTCCGTTACGGCATTAACGAATACGTCGTATTTACCGGGCCCTTTCTTTACAAACGTTCCGCCGCCACCAGCAATGCTGAGTTTAACTTTATCATCTCCGCCGCCACTGGCAGCTACGGTAATAGGATTGGGAACACCTATGTAAAGCACATTCATCTTATCAAGACCCACTGATGCGTTGGCTTGTCCGACGATGTATTCCACTTTTACTTCTTTGCGCTCGGTCTGTCCGGTATTCTGGTTGGTGTAAGAAATAACCACGGGTATCGTGTGCGGACCAACGGCACCGCC
Source organism: Chitinophagaceae bacterium (assembly GCA_003489485.1). Classification (GTDB taxonomy): domain Bacteria; phylum Bacteroidota; class Bacteroidia; order Chitinophagales; family Chitinophagaceae; genus JJ008. Next base: position 3,026 of record DNMB01000152.1, read on the forward strand.
ATCGAGCTCGCGAAGGGCAAAACCCTCCTCACCGATAGGCACCACCGAACCACCGATCGTGATAGTGGGCTTGGCCTCTTTACTAAAGGCCCCGATACCGGCTTTGATCTCGAGCTTTTGCCCGGGCATCAGGTAGTTCGAGTTTTGACCTACGATCGCTGCGTAAGAGTCAAAGACCACTTCTACTTTACCCACCTGCTCGTGACAGAAGGTAACCACTTTATTTTCCGAAGTGCGAATATCATTTTGAAACTTGCTCAAGATACTGAGCGCCCCCACCGTGGGAGACATGTAGAAATAAGCTTCTTCCCAGGTCTTTTTGTTAGAGTTTTGCGACTTGGGAGGATCAAGATTCACCTGAAAGGAATTGGCAAATTGCGTCTGGATCTTGGGATCGATCTTCAACACGGTCTCTTTGTAGCGCTTGAGTACTTCGTAGAGTTGCTTTCCCTTACCCTCCTTTACCAAAATACGAGTAGTGGCATTTTGATCGTCTTCCTTTAGCTTATCGCCAGAGGTTGAAGCAGCGATGATCTCTTTCTTAAGATTGTCTACGAAATTGAAAGCCTCTGTAGCAAGATTCGCAACGGAATCGGCCTTAGGCTTCCAGATCGTGGCACGATCGCGTGTGGCCGGATCGTTCAGTTTTTGCGTAAGCGAAGAAAGCACCTGCGTAGTAGAGGCGTTTACGGCCGTATTCGTTTTTTCGAGACTCTCATTGATAGTCTTGAAAGCATTGAGGATCTCGGCAGATATATTGATGGCCAGCAGTGCGGTCAACACCAGATACATGATGTTGATCATCTTCTGCCTCGGTTCTTTAGGTAATGCCATGTAAGCTCTTCTTTAAAATATTAAGCAATAATTTGGCTTTGGGGTTTTTATTGACGACCCTGCATAGCCGTGAGCATGCTGCCGTAAATATTGTTGAGGCGACCGAGGTTGTTGGCCAACGTACCGATCTGCTCTTGAACTTTTTTGGCATCCTCGGTACTGCTGATCATCGCATTGGAGGCTTCGGTCAGCTTACCGTAGAAATTATTGAGCGCTTTAAGGTGATTATTACTCTCGGCCAATTCCAATTCATAGATGGTGTTGAGCGAAGAGAGATTCTTGGTCAGCACTTGCACTTGATCGTGGAAGTGACGAGCTCCCTCTGTGG
>DNMB01000217.1 GCA_003489485.1 Chitinophagaceae bacterium
GGATTGGGAAAGTAGGCGTAGTTGAGTCCCACCTGCATATCGAGATAATTGATGTTGTTGTTGGCCAACACCGGCGCCAGATTGGATTGATGGATATCGAAGAACTGCCCGTTCCACTGCGATGGAAACGTAAGACCGCTTGTGTTGATGCTTTTGTTGGCCCATCCTACATTGAACCCCAAGCCTAGCAAACTTCCATTACCGATCATCTGATGATACGCTACCGATCCATACACTTTTGTGGAGGTCAGCGCACTGGTTCCCGCTACATCACGCAGTAACAATCCGCCCAGGCCCAACCAACCCGTTTGTTCACTGTTTTGTAAGAGCTGCACATCTCCAAATGCGCTCATGGTCTTGTACGGAAAGGCCGAGACCGATGCCCATTGATTTCGATAATTGACGCCCAACCGAAAATCGCCATCGGGAATAAATCCGGTGTGTGCCGGATTGACCAACAGCGGGGTCTGCACGAACTGCGAAAAATGAAGGTCTTGAGCAGACAGCACCGAGGTGAGACCGCTAAAAAAGAGCAATAAGGATACTATGTTATCGTTTCTTTTCAATGACTATCGGATAAGAGTGATATCACCTTTCTTGATAATTTTATTTCCATCGAAAAATTCGATCGACAGGGTATACATATATACGTCCATCGGCTGGACCACACCCTGATAGGTGCCATTCCATCCTTGTTCCTGGTCAACTGATTCAAATACCTTTTGCCCCCAACGATTCCAAATCTCCAGCTTTAACTTACTGATGCCAAATCCCTTTACTTTAAGCACCGAATTGATATCACCGCTAAGCGGTGTAAACGCATTGGGGATATCGACAGCGGGAATCACATTGGCCTGCACACTTCTGCAAGAAGTGCGGGGACAATCGAGTGAATTGTAGGCGGTCAAACAAGCCGAGAACGTTCCACTGGAGCGGTACTGGTGCACGACCGGAGCCCGCGAAGTGGTAAGCAAACTATCGCCATCTCCAAAGACCCATTTAAAACGAACGGCATCCGCTGAGGCCTGGTTGGTAAACGTATGAGGCGTGTTGGGCTGTACGACTGTGGGTGCATAACTAAAATTCGCGAGCGGAGCATCGAGAACCTGAATCACAAATCGGGTTGTATCACTAAGATTACAGGTATTGCTATTGTTGGCAATGAGCGTTACAGTATATGTACCCGCCGTGTTATAGGTATAAGATGGAGAGGCTACAGTAGAAGTATTGCCATCGCCAAAATTCCACAGATAGGTTTGTGCCGCTAGTGATGTGTTGTTGAATACCGGCTGGTAAGGAATACAACCTCTTGCCGAAGTGGTAAATCCGGCCTTTACATTTTCTGCCACACTTACCGGTAGCACCAGCGAATCGGGTGCGTTGCAATAGGTCGTATCCTGCAGATAGAGTCGAACATTGTAAGTACCCGGTCCTGCAAAGGCATGGTTTACCGGACCCGGACCCGCTACGACAGTGGGACTACCATCACCAAAATTCCAAACGAATGAATTGGCCCGAAAGGGATAGCCCGGTAGTGTGGTCGATAAATTATCAAAGCGATAATTGAACGCCGTGCAAGGAGGTAACTTAACAGGATTAAAGCCAAGAGCTGCTTCGATATTACCTACTCTGATCCGCATATAAGAAGTATCTCTTCCGTTACAGGTTGTAGGATCAACGGCGATCAGGCGTACGGTGTAAGTTCCTACCGCCGTGTACTGATGCGAATTGTTGGGCGTGGTCGTGGTATCATCGGGTGAGCCGTCACCAAAATTCCAGATATAAGATTGTGCGTTACCGATGGAGTCAGAAAAAGCAACGGTCAGGGGTACACAACCCAAGGTATCGCCCGAAACATTATTGATGCTGGAGCGGATGGCACTTTGTACACCGGCCAGGTTCATGGCGATTTTTACCATGGTAAGACTACAGCCTGCTCCACTCGAATTATTGGAAGTAGACCAGGAGCCCGCCGTAACCGGAAAATTAGGACGAGGCGCTGCCCCTACCATGCAATTGCCACAAATAGCCTGGTAAATTGTACCTCTGCTATCAAATCGACTGGTACCTCCGTCTACATGGTCGTTGCCTCCGTTTTGTGAATTATCCTCACCAAAGTAACTACCAAAAAGAAGGCCCGTTGCATTTTTTCGCATTACGACAAAAATGAAATCCTTACCATCGGTCGATGACTTAAAGGCATCAGGCGTAATAAGGCTATTGAGCCCGGCCGTTCCCGCACTGGTAAATCCGGAACCAAATCCGGTTCCACCCCATCCCGACATATAGACATTCTCGCAGCGATCGACCAAAAAAGCAATGGGCGATATATTGGGCACAGATGCGCCGGAACCAAAAGCAGCCGAATACACAAAGGCAGACAGGTCAGGTTGGAGCTTGGCAATAAATTGCTTGCCACTAGGATTATTGAAAGGAGCACTTACAGTTGGCGAGACGGGCCAGTTACCGGTCGTTTGTCCCATTACGTAAGGAAATCCATTAATATCGAACTGTATACCAAAGACCTGATCAATGGCTGTGGTACCAATAAAACTGGTTCGAATGCGTTGCGTTCCGTCGGGACTGATGATGGCCACATACCCATCAATGGTTCCGCCAAGCGTGGGGCCCACCACGGTGCCCGTTTGCGAAGCCGGAATCAGGTTTGCACTTTCCGTACCACCGGCCACATAGATATTTCCATTGGCAGGATGAACGGCAAGAACATAGCCCGCATCATTGCCCGTGCCGCCCAAAAAACTTGCGAATAATAAATTATTCAGATCAGATGATAACTTTAGCAAGACCGCATCTTGCGCACCACCTCCGAACGTAGTTTGAAAGGCAGCACTTGTTGTCGGAAAGCGCCCCGTACCGGTAGCAGAAGATTGGGTATGCGAAGTAACCAGAACATTTCCTTGTGCATCCAAGATGATCTCTCCTCTGCCATCATCCCCATAATTTCGTTGCAATGAACTTAGTGCACGTGCGGTAGCGATGTTCACCGCATCGGCGCCACTGCCGCCGATCTTTCTGGATCCCATTAAAACAGTTCCATTCGCATTGATCTTAGACACCACAATATCGTACCCATCACCGGCCAGGGTACCGTTGCCGATAACAGGATATCCATTGGTGCCATTGGGAGAGTTGGTGCGTCCGGTAACATAGAGATTCTGTTGGGCATCTACCACCAGGCTATGGGGTTGCTCATCGCCCGCCCCTCCTAAATAAGTGGCCCAGATTCTTCTTGCGCCATCAGCACTCAATCTTATCAGACCGATGTCCATGGTGCCTCCCCTAAAACTGGATTGAATGGCCCCAAGACTAACTGGAAAACTTCCTCCTTCATTAAAGACGATCCCTCCTGCGTACATACTCCCGTCCGGACCATACGTGGCGGTAAATCCCCAGTTGTCGGCCGTACTGCCGGAGAAAGAACAGAATACAAATGAAGGATCGATGACCAGTGTCGTATTCGGATCATAGGCGCCCACATCAAAGCGAAGCTGATCATCTTTGAGCTGGTAGCGACAATTGACCTCCTTTCTACCTTCTTTCGAGGGTTGATAGGTATAGGGCGATGACTCCCGAAACGTAGCGATAGAAGTAGCAACGAATAACTCGCGATTTTTGATTGAGAGTCCATCTACTCCGTCGTACCGCAAAACAATATCTGACGGATCACCACCGGGTCTTACGATCAGATCGTATTTGAGCGTACCGGCATCGCTATAATATCGAAGGTCAATAAAAGGATAGACATCCTTGACAGTAATGACCTGGTACAGCGAGCAGGCTGCAGCCCAGCGAGACGGGTCGTTACCCAAAAAATAATTTTCGTACGTAGGTAATGGACTTTCACCGGTCACAACAGGAGTAGAGACAACAGATCGATTTTTCGAAGTTGCAAAATCTACGCTCCAAGCATGAGAACGAATATAGAAGGCACTGGTATCACCATGCTTTACTTTTTCCATTTTCCTTACATCGTCGGGATGTTGCTGTACGATGGTAAACCCCTTTTCACGTATAAAGAAATAACCATTGCTGACCCGACCTCTGTATTTGACCTGCGAATTCCACTGCCCTTTGTTCTGCACGAACTCAATGGCCCCCTGTGCAGAGAGCAGTAGCGTGGCGCTGATCAATCCCAATAAAATGGCAATTTTTTTCAACCGGCAGATTTCATTTAAGGTAACAAAATTCCCTTGGGAGGGGTTCGAAAAAACTGTTAAGAATCAATGGAGGCCAGTGTTTTGACAGGGGCCTGACAAATAGGTTTAACTATAACGCCTTTTTGCTCAGGATATTTTGCTCCAGGCCAGGGTCCCTTTTCGAATTTTCATGAATTCCCTGAGCGGGGCATACCGGGGGTGTTCGAGGCCCGGATCGGCCTCAAGAAGCTGGGCCGCTTTTTCACGCGCCACCTCTAGCAGCGAACGATCGGCTACGAGCGAAGCCAGCTTAAAGGCCAAGGCCCCGCTTTGCCGGGTTCCCTCGATCTCGCCCGGACCCCGCAGGGTCAGGTCCTTTTCGGCGATCTCAAAACCATTGCCGGTCGTAGTCATGATCCGCATTCTTTCGCGTGCATCTGCACCGAGCTTTGGGCCTGTCAGCAGCACACAATAGCTTTTTTCGCTGCCCCTCCCTACCCGACCACGCAACTGATGTAATTGAGAGAGTCCGAATTTTT
>DNMB01000190.1 GCA_003489485.1 Chitinophagaceae bacterium
CACGTATCCACCGGGTCCGCTTCCAAGAACAATCACGTCGTATGCCATAAGTTGAATAGTGTTAAAGGGTTAACTTGGGGCTTTTTGCCGCCGTTTATAGGCCGGCAGGGCGTAAAGGTACCTTAAAACCTCAAAATCACCAAGGTGTGAGCGCCATTCGAAGGGCCGAAAAAGGGGTAAAAAAAACTGATTGATGGTTGCCAATTGCCTGATTTCCCTTACCTTTGCCCTCCCAAAATTGTGTAAACATGGCAAGAGTATGTCAGGTCACCGGAAAGACCCCCATCGGCGGTCACAAAGTGTCCCACTCTAATATCAAGACCAAGCGTCGTTTTCTGCCCAATTTGCAGAAGAAGAAATTCTATTTGGCCGAAGAAGACAAGTGGATCACCCTCAAGTTGTCTACCGAAGCGATTCGTACCATCAATAAAAATGGGCTGTACACTGTCGTAAAACAGTTGCGTGCTCAGGGCGAAAAAATCTAATTATCTAAAGCAATTCTATCATGGCAAAGAAAGGAAACAGAGTACAGGTGATCCTGGAGTGCACCGAGCACAAAACAAGTGGTCAGCCCGGTACCAGCCGCTATATCACGGTAAAGAATAAGAAGAACAATCCGGAGAGACTCGAGTTGAAGAAATTCAATCCCATTCTCAAAAAGGTGACCGTTCACAAAGAGATCAAGTAATTTTTTAACGAACCTCTCAAGCATTTACTATGGCAAAAGCAGCAAAAACGGCGATCAAAAAAGACCCTAAGCAGGCCGCAGAAGCTAAGAACTATACAAAAGTTATCAAGGCTGTGCGTAGCCCCAAGACCGGCGCTTATACCTTCAAAGAGCAAATGGTGCACAAAGACAAGGTAAAAGAGTTTCTGGCTCAAAAGTAATGTCTGCGCCCAGCGGGGTAATAAACAATTTCAGCTGTCATGCTCCTGGTGTGACGGCTTTTTTATTTGGCCTGGTTTTATTTATTAAATGTCACTATGGGGTTTTTCAATAAACTTTTTGGGAAAAAAGAAAAGGAGTCTCTCGACCAGGGTCTGCAAAAGACCCGAGAGGGTTTCTTGTCTCGTCTGGCCAGGGTCGTAAGTGGAAGATCCACCGTAGACGCCGAACTGCTGGCCGATCTCGAGGAGGCGCTGATCGGGGCCGACGTGGGGGTGCAGACCACCTCCAAGATCATCGACCGGATAGAGAAAAAGGTGGCAGAGCAAAAGTATATGGACGCTCGCGAGCTGAATTCCATACTTAAAAATGAAATTGAAGAAATTCTTGTAAATAACAAACAATCAAACTTATATGACTTTAATTCTCCGCTTCCTTCCACGCCTTACGTGGTCTTGGTGGTGGGGGTAAACGGGGTAGGAAAAACCACCACGATCGGCAAGTTGGCTCATCATTTCAAAGCAGCCGGCAAGCAGGTCTTGTTGGGTGCGGCCGATACCTTTAGGGCCGCTGCGGTTGACCAGCTGACCATTTGGAGCGAGCGGGTGGGTGTTCCGATCGTTAAGCAGCCCATGGGCAGTGATCCTGCGGCGGTTGCTTTCGATACCGTACAGAGTGCTGTGGCCCGTGGAACCGACCTGGTGCTGATCGACACGGCCGGTCGTCTGCATAACAAGGCACACCTTATGGAAGAGCTCTCCAAGATCAAGCGCGTGATTCAAAAGACCCTTCCGGATGCTCCACACGAGGTATTGCTGGTGCTAGATGGTTCTACCGGACAAAATGCATTGGAGCAGGCCAGACAATTTACGGCGGCCACCCCGGTAACGGCACTGGCCATTACCAAATTGGATGGTACGGCAAAAGGCGGGGTGGTCTTGGCAATTGCCGATCAGTTCAATATTCCCGTTAAATTCATAGGTGTAGGAGAGCAAATGGACGACTTGCTTGTCTTTGATCGAAAGGCCTTTGTAGATAGTCTCTTTAGCTGGCAAACAAACGAAGCATGAGAACCAAAAATCGTCAGGGAAATAAGATCAACATCATTACGCTTGGCTGTAGTAAGAATATGGTCGACAGTGAGGTGCTGAGTGGTCAGCTTACGGCCAACCAGATGGAGGTGGTACACGAAAATAAAAAGGCAGATCACAATATCGTGGTGGTCAATACCTGTGGATTTATCGATAAGGCCAAAGAAGAAAGTATCAATACTATCTTACGACAGGTCGATCTTAAGAAACGAGGAAAGCTCGACAAGGTCTATGTGACCGGTTGTCTGAGTGAGCGCTACAAGAATAATTTGGAGGCCGAGATCCCAGAGGTCGATGCTTTTTTCGGTACCATGGAATTGCCTTTATTACTCAAGGAACTCGAGGCAGATTACAAGGCCGATCTGCTGGGAGAGCGTTTGCTTGCCACGCCCAAGCACTATGCCTACATGAAAATATCGGAGGGGTGTAACCGTACCTGCTCTTTTTGCGCCATCCCCTTAATGAGGGGTCAACACCAAAGTAAGCCCATCGAAACGTTGGTACAAGAAGCGCAGTGGTTGGTCAAAAAAGGAGTACGAGAGATCATGCTCATTGCGCAAGAGCTTACGTATTACGGACTGGATCTTTACAAAAAAAGAATGTTGCCCGATCTGTTGCACCGCTTGGCCGATATAGAGGGATTGGAGTGGATCCGTCTGCATTATGCATACCCTTCGAAGTTTCCGCTGGAGATCATTGATGTGATGCGGGAACGCTCCAATATCTGTAACTATCTCGATATGCCTTTACAGCACGCTTCTGATGCGATGCTCAAGGCCATGAAAAGACAGATCACCCGTGCCGAAATGGACCAGCTTATCATTTCAATTCGCGAGAAATTACCCGGTATTTGTTTGCGTACCACGTTAATTGCAGGCTTTCCTGGAGAGACGCTTTCTGACGTAGCCGAACTAAAAGATTTTTTGACCCTGCACCAGTTCGATCGAGTGGGGGTCTTTACCTACTCGCACGAAGAGGATACATCGGCACACCAGTTGATCGATGCTATACCTGCCGAAGAAAAGGAGCGTCGAGCCCAAGAGATCATGGAACACCAGCAAGAGATCTCTTACTTGCTTAACCAGCAAAAAGTGGGTAAGGAGCTAAGGGTGCTGGTCGACAAAAAAGAAGCCGGTCGCTACCTGGGTCGCACCGAATTCGATTCGGTGGAGGTCGATAACGAAGTTATCATCAACACATCTCAAAAGCTGGTCATTGGCGATTTTGTGAATGTGCGTATTACAAAAGCCTACGATTACGATCTCGAAGCCGAGCTGATCTGATCTTCTTTTTGGTGACCTATCACTGATTATTTCTGCCGTATATTAGCAAAAAGCAATCGCCATGCAGATTAATTGGTCTGGTGTATTCCCTGCCTTACTGACTCCCTTTACCAATGACGATCGATTGGACCTTCCGCTGTTCGAGAAAAATTTACAGACTCAATTGCAAGCCGGTGTGCACGGTGTTATCATCGGTGGGTCGCTCGGAGAAGCCAGTACACTGACCGAATCGGAAAAAGAAGCGATGGTGCGTAGCGCCCTGGCCCTTTGCAACGCATCAGTTCCGGTGGTGGTCAATATTGCGGAGTCGGTTACACAAGAAGCTATTCGTATGGCCAAGCTCGCGCGCTCGTGGGGGGCCAACGGGGTGATGTTGTTGCCTCCTATGCGCTACAGGTCCGATGACCGCGAAACGATACACTACTTTCGGTCGGTTGCCACGGCTACTGACCTTCCTGTCATGATCTATAACAATCCTATCGATTACAAGATCGATTTTAGGCCCGAGCTCTTTGATGCATTGCTAGATTGCCCAACGGTAACTGCTCTCAAAGAAAGTTCTCGCGATGTAACGAACCTAACAAGGATGCTCAATCGCTTTGGCGATCGCTTTAAGATACTTTGTGGCGTAGATACCCTTGCGCTCGAGGAATTATTGTTGGGTGCGCACGGCTGGGTCGCAGGGCTGGTCGATGCTTTTCCATACGAGACCGTTGCCATCTGGAACTATGTGCGTTCGGGCCACTACGATAAGGCTCGCGCGCTGTATAGATGGTTCATGCCTTTGCTGGAGCTCGATATACATCCAAAGCTGGTGCAATATATTAAGCTGGCGGCCCAAGAACAAGGCATCGGTAGCGAATTTGTTCGACCACCACGTCTTTGTCTTGTTGGGGAGGAGCGCGATCGGGTTCTATCCTTGATCAGAGCCTCCGTAGCATCGCGTCCTGCCATTTGATCAATTCAATACGTAATTCAATGAGTCAGCTCCCTTATTCCGATACCTCACACACAGCTTTGCTTGCGACGATCGAGCAGGCCCGTTCGGCCTTTTCTTTGTACAAGAACAGTTCGTTGCAACTTCGCTGCGAGCTATTACAGGCCATCGCCGATGAACTTCGAAAAGATACTGCGGCTTTGGTCGCCGCTGCCATGCGCGAGACCCATCTTCCTGAGGGGCGTCTGAAAAATGAATTGGGCAGAACGATTTTTCAATTAGAAAGCTACGGGCAGGCCAGTGCCGCTGGCCGCTGGCTCGATGCCAGCATCGAGACCCGACCCAATGCGACAGGTGCTGCGGTAAATCTTAGAAAAACATTGCTGCCGCTGGGTCCGGTCGTTGTATTTGGTGCCAGTAATTTTCCCTTTGCCTATTCTACAGCAGGTGGCGACACGGCTAGTGCGCTGGCCGCAGGCTGTACTGTTATTGTAAAAGCGCATCCGGCTCATCCCGAAACCTCAACGCTGGCTGCTGCCGCCATTGATCGCGCTGTTCTAAAACTGCAATTACCCAAAGGGGTGTTTGCCCATGTGTATGGAGCCTCATTTTCGGTGGGAGAATATTTGGTAAAGCACCCTTACATAAAAGCCGTTGGCTTTACGGGCTCTTTACTGGGAGGCAAGCAACTTTTTGATTGGGCGCAGCAGCGAAAAGATCCCATTCCGGTATTTGCAGAAATGGGTAGTGTGAATCCAGTTTTTCTGTTACCGGGTCAGCTTCATGAGCAAGCCCCTGCACTGGCAGAACAATTGGCCGCTTCCTTTACGCTGGGGGCCGGACAATTCTGTACAAAGCCCGGTTTGCTGATCGCCATACAATCCGAGGCGCTCAGCAGGTTCGAACAGCACCTTAAACAACAAGTTACAAAGTTGATTCCTGTGCCGTTGCTTCATAGCGGTATTGCCAATGCTTTTCAACATCATCGTGATACATCTTTGCAAGTTTCTTCCGTTTCGGTGCTGGCGCTCTCCGAGCAGGAGGCTTCTTCAGGTGAAGGTAGACCTACCGTGGCAGCAGTGGAAGCGGCCGATTGGTTACAGCATCGATCTTTACAGCAAGAGGTATTTGGGCCCTATACTCTCGTGGTTCGTTGTGCCGATCGGGCGGCCGTAGAGGCTGTCGCTGCTTCGTTAGAAGGGCAGCTAACCACAACGATCATGGCAAACGAAGAAGATCTCTCGCAACACAGCGCACTTATTGATCTGGTCAAAGAAAAATGTGGCCGTTTAATTTTGAACGGAGTTCCCACAGGCGTGGAGGTCTGCAAGGCTATGCAGCATGGCGGACCTTTTCCGGCTACCACCGATGCTCGTTTTGGTGCAGTGGGCGAAGACGCGCTCAAGCGATTCGCCAGACCCATTTGCTACCAGAATTGGCCCGATGCATGGTTACCAGCCGAGCTGAAAGAGGATAATCCTTTACGGATCGCAAGGACCGTTAACGGTCAGTTGATGCAGTAGCTGTTTTTTGCTCTGTCTTTGCGAACCAAACGGTGGCGATCAGTGAGAGCAGAAAATAGAGCAAAGCCGTCTCCTTACCGTATTCAAAAAAAATGTTGGCGCCAAACCAATCTTGTTGCCAATAAAGTAAGCTAATGGCAAGCAGGGCACGCAGTGTTTCCCACCAAATTGCCTTTGGGTGCTGGTCCATTAGCTCTGTCAGTGAAAAGACGCTTAAAAAGATCAAGGCGCCATACCAATAGATATACGTGCTATTCAAACTGTTTATGTAAGCGATGTTGGCAAACAGGTAGCTGATCAGGATCAACAAAACGAGTAACTGTAACCAGGTCCATAGCAGAAAAGATCGAGAGGCCGGGCGATCGTATTTTTCAAACTGATACACATCTTCGATCTTATAAACAGGATAACGTTCTGCGACGTCTTTGGGGCGATAGCCGGTGGGTTTGAACCATAGCGTTAGCTTTTCTTTCCAGTGTCGAGTGCGCCAGGCATCAGCGATCAACAGGGCAAGGTGTTGAAAGTTGATGCGAACCGGATTAAAGGTCCGGGCCGGACGCGTAATACCGTATACGGGAGGAATCTCTTTGCGCTCTTGGGCGAAGGTGCCAAACAATTTATCCCATACAATAAAGATCTGCGAGAGGTTCTTGTCCATGTATTCGGGATTGATGGCATGGTGCACCCGGTGATGCGAGGGGGTGACCAGCACGTATTCAAGCCATCCCATTTTATCAATATGGCGGGTGTGATACCAGAATTGCGCAAACAAGTGAAGCGGTGCCACCGTGGCGATCACTACTTGCGGAATACCTAAGATAGCGGCGGGCAGCAGCAGTACACTAAATAAATTAAAAAAAGAAGAGATGCTTTGACGCAGGGCACAGGCCAGATTAAACTCCTCGCTGCTATGATGAATCACATGTAAATTCCAAAACAGATTAATGCGGTGGCTCCACCGGTGTATCCAATAGCCGTTAAAATCCAAAATGATGAACGTGATAAGTATCACCAGCCAGCTCTGTTCAATTTGCGTAACAGCAAAATGTGTAAGCATAAAAGGGTAGATGCCGATGGCAATGGTCAGCTCTAAAACCGACTTGGTTACATTGGTAATGCCAGAGCTGAGCGAAGAGATCATGTCGAGCTGGCGAACAGTATCGAATCCTTTCTTATAGCCGTAGAGCTTTTCGAAAAGCACCAGGGCTAAGAAGGCCGGCATGGCCACTAATAATATCTTTCCGTACGTTTCCATGTTGCGTTTCGCGAGGCTAATTTACAGGTAGAATTCGATATATTTACGCAACCATACCCCTCTGTTTTCATGAAGCACATCTTTCATTGCATTGATGCCCATACCTGTGGTAATCCGGTGCGTGTTGTTAAAGAGGGAGGTCCGGTGCTGTCGGGTGCTACCATGAGCGAAAGAAGACAGCATTTTCTT
>DNMB01000161.1 GCA_003489485.1 Chitinophagaceae bacterium
TGGATCAAACTGCCTATCATCAATATGACGATGCAGACCTCCGATCTCGCAAAACTTGCGCTCTTCATGTACCTGGCACGCTTACTAAGCAAGAAGCAAGATATGATCAAAGATTTCAAGAAGGGATACCTGATGGTCATTTGGCCGGTCCTGTTGACTTGTTTGCTGATTGCGCCGGCCAATCTCTCTACTGCCTTATTGCTCGGGGCCAGCTGTCTGCTGTTACTTTTTATTGGAAGGGCAAATACAAAGCATTTGCTTCTTACCATTGGGCTGGCCATGATACCGATCACATTGTTGATCGCTGCTGCAGTAGTAAGACATCATAGTGAGAGCAGCGAAGAGGCCGCCCTGGCAAAAACAAATTCGTCGGCCTTGACCGCCAGAGTGGAGACCTGGATCAGCCGTGTTGAAACCTTTATCTACGGCGGACAAGAGAGTGATACCGATGCCTACCAAGTCAACCAGGCCAAGGTAGCTATCTCGAAGGGCGGATTATTGGGAGTGGGTCCTGGCAACAGCACGACCCGTGACTTTTTACCACAGGCCTATAACGATTTTATCTATGCTATCATCATTGAAGAATACGGATTGGTAGGAGGGGGCTTTATCGTCTTTATCTATCTGGTATTCTTGTTTCGCTGCATCAGGATCTTCAAGCGCTGTCCGTTCGCCTTCGGTGCGTTCTTGGCCTTGGGACTCAGCTTTACCTTGGTCATTCAGGCTATTGCTAACATGGCCGTAACGGTAAATCTGTTTCCGGTCACGGGTGTGACCCTTCCGCTGGTGAGTATGGGCGGAAGCAGTTTCATTTTTACGTGTCTGGCCATCGGCATCATTTTGAGCGTAGCCCGAAATGTAGAGCAGCTAGAAGGCAAGGCAGATGCTAGCTCGGCTAAACCCGCAGTAGCATGAGTATGCGGATCTTGATAGCGGGAGGAGGAACGGGTGGACATATTTTTCCTGCACTGGCCATCGCAGGAGCGCTCAAAGAGCAAGATGCTTCGATAGACATCTTGTTTGTGGGAGCGAAGGGAAAAATGGAGATGGAGAAAGTGCCCCAGGCCGGTTATTCGATCGTGGGGTTAGACATAGTGGGATTCGACAGAAGTTCTTTGACAAAAAATATTGCACTACCCTGGAAGCTCATCAAAAGCTTTTGGCAGGTCAGAAAGATCGTACAGGCATTTCGCCCTGATGCGGTGTTGGGCGTAGGAGGCTATTCAAGTTTTCCGGTGCTTCGCTTTGCACAGGCAAAGGGCATTCCCAGTTTCTTGCATGAATCGAATGCCTATGCCGGAAAGACCAATCAGTTACTCGCCAAGCGGGCACGACTGGTCTTTACCGGCGCCGTCGGACTCGAGAAATTCTTTCCTGCACAGAAAATTTCTTTTACCGGTAATCCGGTCAGAGAAGCCATTTGCGCTGTGTTGCCTTCTCGCGAAAAAGCGGCCGCCTTCTTCTCTCTGTTACCAAGCCGACCGACGTTGTTGGTGATGGGAGGAAGCCTCGGTGCGCGCTCTATCAACGAAGCCATTGATCAAGGACTCGATCAACTGCAAGAGGCCGGCATACAACTTATCTGGCAAACCGGTAAGCAATACGCTGCTACTGCGGCAAGGCGTGTGTCGAATCGGCAAGGATGTTTTACCGCCGATTTTATCAAGGAGATGGAGATGGCCTATGCGGCTGCCGATGTAGTGATTGCCCGGGCCGGTGCTATGACAGTTGCCGAGTTGGCCGTGGTGGCCAAGCCTGTGTTGTTCGTTCCTTTTCCGTTGGCGGCAGAAGATCACCAGCGTGTCAATGCCGAGCAACTCGTCGATCGACAAGCTGCGCTATTGATCCCCGATCGTGATGCAGCGGTCGCATTGGTTCCCGCTGCTGTGGCACTTTGTCTTGATAAAGCCAAACAGCAAACGCTCAGCAAGGCCATTGCATCGTTTGCCGTTCGGGATGCGGCCCGGCAGGTGGCTACTAAAATTTTAAAGGCAGTAAGGAACTGATATGACGAATACCATCGATACAACGCTTTTGCAACAGCCCTTCCGCATTACGGGGACGCTGCGCGAACTCTGTTTTATCGGAATAGGGGGAATCGGCATGAGTGCACTGGCTAGGTTCTTTCGTGAGCAAGGTGTTACGGTTACAGGCTACGACAAGACGCCTACAGCGCTGACCCGTTCACTCGAGGCCATCGGAATAGCCGTTCACTACGAAGAAGACCTGCAGGCATTGGCTCGTTCGGCCGATGCGGTGGTCTATACGCCGGCTATTCCCGAGTCGCATATCGAACTGCGCTGGTATAAGGAGAATGGGTACACGATCTGGAAGCGTAGCGATCTGCTAAAACAGATCACGGCAAGTTCTTTGAATATCTGTATTGCGGGAACGCATGGTAAGACGACTACGTCTACCATGGTAGCGCACATTTTGCGACACAGCGGATTTGGTGGTAATGCTTTCTTAGGAGGTATTGCTGCTAACTACGGTACGAACCAATGGAGCAGTACTGTCAATTGTTGTGTAGTAGAGGCCGATGAGTATGACCGGAGTTTTTTGAAGCTGTTACCGCACGTTGCCCTTATCAGTGCCATGGATCCCGATCATCTCGATATCTATGGCGATGCGGCCTCCATGGAACAAGCCTTTATCGATTTCAGCGGATTGATTCCACCCGGGGGTCTGCTGGTACACAAGTGGGGGCTGGCTCGTACAAGCGATCTAAAAGCGCCGCGAAAACTGAGTTACCATCTGCGAGAGGAGAGCGCCGATTGCTATGCGAAAGATGCTACCGTAATAAAGGGAGGTTATCGGTTCAATGCGGTCATCGAGCAAGAAGAGATCAACGATATTTTTTTACCGATGGGCGGCTGGCACAACGTGGAGAATGCGATCGGGGCCATTACCGTGAGCCGCGCAGTGGGTATTACGCCGCAAGCCATACGCGAAGCATTGGCTTGTTTCAAAGGGGTGCAACGTCGCTTCGAAAAGCTCATTGATACCGATAGTTTGGTGTTGATAGATGATTATGCTCACCATCCCGAAGAGTTACGGGTATTGATACAGGGTGTTCGCTCCTTGTACCCTGCGGCTGATTGTACGATCATCTTTCAACCCCACCTCTATACAAGGACCCGCGATCTTGCTTCGCAATTTGCCGAGGCACTTTCTGCGGCAGATCGGGTAGTGTTATTGCCGCTGTATCCTGCTCGCGAACGTCCGATAGCGGGAGTGAACAGCGAGTCGATCGGGTCGGCGATCAAGGACGTACCACTCTTTTACCTGGAGAGTGACATCGTGGTCGATTGGATCGAGAAAGATCGTCTTTCGAAGCGGTCCTCTCAACAACAGGTAATTGTAGTGGCAGGCGCCGGAGATATCGACCGCTTGCCAGCACAACTAAAAAATAGAATGGAGAATATAACAACATAG
>DNMB01000070.1 GCA_003489485.1 Chitinophagaceae bacterium
AAAGACAAAAACAGCACGCAAACCTGCTCTACCTGTGGAGGCAACGGACAAGTGCGCAGGGTACAAAATACCTTTTTAGGCCAGATGCAAACAGTGGCCACCTGCCCTGATTGTAATGGAGAGGGATCGACCGTTACCGCAAAATGTGGCGGCTGTAAGGGCGATGGTCGTGTATACGGAGAAGAAACGGTCAGCATCGATATTCCGGCAGGTGTACAAGAAGGCATGCAGCTGAATGTATCAGGCAAGGGCAATGCCGGCGAACGAGGAGGAAGCAACGGCGACCTCATCATCTTGGTAGAAGAAGAAGCACATAAAGAATTACATCGCGAAGGACTCAATGTCGCCTACGAACTGCATCTCTCCTTTACCGATGCGGTCTTTGGCACCCAAGCCGAGGTACCGACCATCGATGGAAGGGCCAAGATCAAAATTCCGGCGGGCACACAAAGTGGAAAGATCTTCAGACTAAAAGGAAAGGGATTTCCCGCGGTGAATTCGTACGAAAAAGGAGACCAACTGATTCAAGTGAGTATCTGGACCCCGCAACAGCTTTCTACAGAAGAAAAAGCAGCGCTAGAAAAACTCAGCAGCTCTCCAAACTTTACTCCGCAACCCGAAAAATCGGAACGTAACTTCTTCGATCGGATCAAGGATCTGTTTCAGTGATCAATCCTTTTTTTTAGCCGATCTTTTTTTCTTTTTGGGGTCGTAGCGTGCGGCCGCTTGTATCACCAATTGCAAGAACTCTGTCTGCAATGGTTGGTCCGGATCGATGACCTGCCCTGTTAGCGTCTGCAGCTGATCCCATCCATAATTTTTTACGAAAGCAGATTCTTTGAGCTTCATCCCGAACAAGGCCACGGCCGCATTGAACTGGTGCGCGCGTAGTGCAGCCAACGAAGCAGCCTGACTGGTCTGCAAATGAGCTACGCGCTGTTGTATAAGGGTATCGCCCGGAAATTGGTAGCGAAGCGAGACAGCAGCAAGGGTGTCTTGCGTTTGATCGCGCTGTAAAAGCAATAACCCATCGGTGGGCTCGATCTCGAACAAGGCCGTGAGCGTATGACCCGAACCCATCTCGCCTCCCTTTATCGAAGAAAGCGTATCGAGTAACGCAGCACTCTTGTTATCGAATCCGATCAAACGATATTGTTTTACCCATTGCGGCGAAAAGCTTACCTGCATGTATGCATTGTCTGCGACGGTATAAAGAGTTTGTGCAAATTCTTTCATCATTATTTTTTCGGCCTCGCGCTCGGAATCGATGTATGCGAAATTGCCGTTGCCCTTTTCCGCAAGCAATTGAATTTTAGAATCCTTGTAATTGCCCATACCCACTCCCAGACAGGTCAAATAGATCCCTTGCTGTCGCTGAGAACTGATCAGTTCGTCAAGCTCTTCTTCGGTGCGAAGTCCTACGTTAAAGTCTCCATCGGTCGCCAAGATGACCCGATTATTCCCCTTTTCTATAAAATGATCTTTGGCGATCTTATAGGCCATCCTGATTCCTGATTCGCCGGGTGTAGCCCCACCGGGCGCAAGTGAATCGATCACTTTCATGATGCTATCTTTCTCGCAACCACTTACGGCGCGAAGCAGTACGGCCGATATACCGCCATAGGCAACGACAGATACCGTATCTTTTTCTCTGAGATTTTGCGTGAGCATCCGAAAAGCCGATTGGAGAAACGGAAGCCGATTGGGCATATCCATCGATGCCGATACATCAATCAAAAAAACAAGGTGCGAGGCAGGAAGCGTATCCAGATCGATCTGACGGGCTGCTACCTCTACTTGCAGCAATTGATGATCCCAGTTCCAGGGGCAAGGACCCAAC
The DNA here is from genome assembly GCA_003489485.1 of Chitinophagaceae bacterium. GTDB lineage: Bacteria > Bacteroidota > Bacteroidia > Chitinophagales > Chitinophagaceae > JJ008. Next base: position 1,841 of record DNMB01000070.1, read on the forward strand.
AGCGAACTGACGGCTAATACTGCCGTATCGCTTGCACGAGCAATGGCTGGTGGAAAATAATTGAGCATCTCTTCGATACGCACGGCATCTTGGGGCACAAAGGCAGACCGATTCAGAAAGCGTCTGATATTGCTGTAAGAAGCACGGTCCACGTTCAACGAAAGACCGGTGGTAGGAAATTGAAGCGTGTTGATCCAGGGATTTTCGAGGAGCGATGCATAGGTCTCGTTGCCAATAAACGCTTTTCGCTGTTCTTGCCGGCTCATGTTGTTGGTGCGAGAAGACAAGCGAGGCCTGTCGGGATTGGCCAGCGAAGGAGGAAGTAGTTTGAGACGAATTTGCAAAAAAGAGGCGGCCGTTCCCACCCATTTTTCGGATTGATAGCCCTCGAGAGAAAAAGAAAAAGAATCTACCAGGGCATTGCTCGTAATACCGAACCGACCGGCCATGCCGCTCTTAAAGAGTAATCCGGTAGACAATTGGCGGATGGCAACCTGCTGCAACAGATTACCCGACTCATCGCTTACCTCGCCCCGAAAATAGTACTGCTGCTGTGCCGAAGCAGCACTGCACAGACATCCAAACATCAAGACAAAAAGCACACTGCGCATGATTATAGCGATGACATTGTTGTCAACTCTCTTTCGTCGTTTCCTCGGCCAGCTGGTACACCTGGTAATGATTTCTTCCCAGGCCATCATAATCGAGTCCGTAGCCGACCACAAAACGATTGGGAATGCTGAAGCCCACATAGGTAAGTGTTAGCGGAAAGATCGTTGCATCGGGCTTGTGCAAAAAAGTAGCAACCGCAATAGAGGCAGGATGCTGTTGTTGCAACGTGGGAATAAAATGATGCAGCGTTTTTCCGGTATCGACAATATCCTCGACTAAAATAATATCGCGACCACCCAGATCTTGCTCCATGCCAATGGCGGTCACGACCTTTCCGGAAGAGCGCATTCCCTGATATGAGGCGATCTTGATAAAACTGATCTCCGCATCGATGGTGAGCGATCGGAACAGATCGGCCGCAAACATGAAGGAGCCATTGAGTACCGCCAACAACAGCGGACGTTTATCCTTGTAATCGGCACTGATCTGCTGGGCCAGTTCCTCTACGCGACGTTTGATCTGGTCGGCAGCAATAAAAGGAACGAAGATCTTATCGTGCACGCGAATTTGGTCCATATGCGAATTGTTGCACTAAGTTACTCTCTTGCTTCGATCCAACGCGGTCAGCGCGATCTTTTATTACGCAGCGGCCACCGAACGGCTGTAGCGGCGCGACGCTCCAATAAGATCACCTGGTCGCGACTTGCTTCGAGGATCGGATCCATCTGGTTGTAGGCAAACAATTTTGCCAGCGGAATCTGGTACTGATCCGCGATCTGAAGAAACGGGGTGCCTGCTCTTACCCACACAGCCCGACAACCATCTTGTTCAAATACACCGGACGGATACGTGGCCTCTTCTTTGCGCGAGTTCACTTTCTCGGTGGGTGTATTTTCGAGATCCGATTTTTTGTTGGCCAGCGACTTTGACTGGGTAGTTATGGGCCCGGAAGAAACGGTAGAAGAAGTGACCACATCGGGTTCCGCTTTATCGGACAAGCCAGCACTCTCTGTTTTTGCGGGAGGGGCCGACTTACCCATGGCCAGTAACGTATATTTATTGAGATCGTACTCCTCTATGAGTTTGATCAGGGTCTGGGCATATTGCGGGTTGGTAGCATAGCCTGCTTTTTTAAGCCCCCAGGCCCACGCCTGGTAGTCGGTAGGAGAAATATCGAACAATGAAAAATACCGCGGACTGTTCTTTAAAAAATTAGAATGATCTACGAAAGAAGCCTCTGCGCTTTCGTACTTACGAAAACACTCCGAGCGCTCATCGTCATCGTGGCGAACCGATGGACCGCTCCATCCCGTTTTACACTTTATACCGAAATGATTATTGGAGCGCTGCACCAACGTACTGGTACCCGCCTGGGTTTCGTGTATGCCCTGCGCCAATTTGATGGAAGCCGGCACACCCGTACGCTGCATCTCGGCAATGGCCAGCGATTCAAACTGAGCGATGTATTGCGTAATAACTTCCTTGCGCTGCCCCACTACGGTACAGACCGAAAAAAATAATATCGATATCACTAGCATTGCAACGCTGCGCATGGCTTATTTTTTTTGAATCACACTGATCCCATCGCGGATCGGAAGCATCAACACCTCCACGTCCTGACAATTTCTTACATGAGAATTGAAATCGGCGATGGCCTTGGCATTTTTTCCCTTGGGAGCCTCATCGAAGACCTGCCCATGAAAAAAAACATTGTCCGCTAAGATAAACCCTCCCGGGCGCAGGCTTGGCAAAACGATGTTAAAATAATCTATATAAGAGACCTTATCCGCATCCATAAAGACCAGGTCCCAGGTGCCTTTGAGGCCGGCCAGGACCGTACGGGCATCCCCCACATGCAATTGTATCTGCTTGGCAAAGGGAGAGCGGTCAAAGAACCCCTTGGCCACTACGGCCTCTTTCTCTCTTAATTCGATGGTATGCAAAATTCCTTCGGCACGTAACCCCTTGGCCAGACATAGGGCACTGTAACCGGTAAAGGTGCCGATCTCCAAAATTGTGACAGGCTGCACTAGTCTACTGAAAAGCGACAAGAACTGCCCTTGTAATTTGCCGCTCAGCATATGCGATTCGGCATGATGCAACATCGTATAGCGCTCGATCTCTTGCAACAAAGGATCGGGATCGCTGCTATGTTGCTGCGCATAGCTCCACGCAACAGGAGAGATGATATCCACCCGGTAAAGTTTGCACAAAGGTACGCTACCCTTTGGTAGTGCCGGTACGGGGGCTCGTAAAAGAGATGAGCCATAGCCCCGCAAAGGTGATAAGCCCATTGAGCAAGATCAGCTCTGGCCCTATCTTGTATCCATCGAACAAACGTTCCGATACATCGCCCAGACCCAGATCGGTATGCAGCAGGCCGTTGTAATAGGCGGGATTGCACAGCACATCTAAAAGCAAGGTAAGAGCGGGACCAGACAGACAAATGGTCCAGATGAGTCCACTGCGCAGTTGGCGTTTGGTCAAGATCCCAAAAGCGAACAATCCCAGCAGCGGGCCATAGGTAATACCGGCAAACTTGATGATAAACTGAATGATGGATTTATCATCTACCAATTTATACAATAAGACCATCAGCAAAAAGACGAAAGCAAAGCCCAAGTGAACCGTGAGCCTTTTTCGGCGCTTGGCCTTTTCGGTATCCGATAGCTTGTTAAAATCGAGTATATCGATACAAAAGCTGGAGGTGAGGGAAGTGATGGCCCCGTCAACACTGGGAAATAATGCTGATATCAATGCGATGATAAAAATAACACCAATGGTACCCGAAAAGGCGTCACTCAGCGCAATGGCCGGAAACAGGTCATCTCCCTTTGCGACAATGCCGGTGTTGGCCGCATAGATATGAAGTACCGCTCCCAACAACAAGAACAAGGCATTTACGATCACCAAAATGGTACTCATGGTCATGATGTTCTTTTGCGAATCATTCAGAGTGCGTACACTGATGTTCTTTTGCATCATCTCTTGGTCAAGTCCGGTCATGGTAATGGCAATGAACATACCTCCTAACAACTGTTTCCAAAAATTGAGCGGACTTTTTATATCGGTATTCAATACCTGTGTGTAGCCTTTGGCGGTCATTAGCTCCCAAGCGCCAGACCAGCCTACCCCCAGTGCCTTTACCAGTACGACCAAACAGATCACCAGACCGATCAACATACCTGAGGTTTGCAAGGTATCGGTAAAGATGATGGTCTTGACGCCTCCTTCTGCCGTATACAACAAGATCAGCAGCAAGATCACGAGAGCGGTGGCCAAAAAAGGAATGCCCAGTCTATCGAGAATAAATAGTTGAAGGATGTTAATGACCAGATAGAGTCGGGCCGTAGCGCCCACCGTTCTGGAAAGAATAAAGAAGAAAGCACCTGCCCGATGCGCATTGACGCCAAAACGCGATTCGAGATAGGTGTAAATGCTCGTAAGGTTCATTCGGTAATACAACGGCAGCAATACGAAAGAAATGACCAGATACCCCAACACATACCCAAGTACCAATTGAAAATAATAGAAATTGATAGTGCCGACATTGCCCGGTACGCTCACGAACGTAACACCCGACAAGGTAGTACCTACCATGCCAAAAGCCACCAACATCCAGTTACTGTTTCGATTACCGATAAAGAAAGAATCGTTGTCTGCGTTACGAGAAGTATACCAGGCTACACCCAGCAGCAACAAAAAATAACCGATCACGAAGGTGAACAATACAAGTGGCGACATAAGCTGCAGTAATTAGGTACGAATGAATTTTGAAGTTAGACAAAAATAAGTTCCCTTTGTCAAATGCAGTCCAATAGTAACGTTGATTCCATTGCGGTTTTTTGCGGCTCCAAGATGGGAACGAATCCTGCATTTGCCGCCGATGCCGCAGCGCTTGGAAATTGGATGGCAAAAAAAAATATAGGGCTCATCTACGGAGGCGGCAGTGCGGGTTTAATGGGCATTCTTGCCGATGCCGTTTTAGCAAATGGCGGAAGGGTCACGGGCATCATTCCCGAATTATTGCTGGAGTGGGAAGTACAGCATAGGGGACTTACCGAACTGATCGTGGCAAATGATATGCACGAGCGAAAAAAACAATTGTACAGCCGATGCGATGCGGCCTTGGTATTGCCCGGTGGGTTTGGCACCCTCGACGAGCTCTTCGAGATCATTACCTGGAACCAGCTGACCATTCACGATAAACCAATCTTCATCTTGAACAGTGACGGATTTTATAACGCACTGCTGCAGCACATCGAACTAATGAAAAAAGAGGGATTCCTCTACCAAGAGGCCATTGATAAAATTCAAGTGATCAATAAGGTCCACGAGTTAGATGGCTATCTGAACGATCGGCCGCGCCCACTGTTTTCTTGAAACAACGGGATCTGCACCCCGCCTCTGAACAAAGGGACCGAACGACCAAATGCATCGGTGTAGGGCGAGTAAAGATTACCCGAAACGTCAAAGAGTACAGAAAGATAATAGAAGGGCTCTCCGCCTTTGCCCCAACGACCCGTAGTATAGCCCCCTCCTACCAACACACTGCTCGCATCGATACTACGCACCTCGGGCGGTCCGAGCACCGGTATGCTTTTTTGGCGAATGAAGTTGTGTTCGAGCTGGCCTTGCAAAAAAATACTTCGTACCGGATATAGGCGCAACCATCCACCGCCCCCATAAGTAGACTGGCGAAGTTTGTTATTGAAGATGCCGTTATAATCACGAATGGAATTATAGGAGTAGTTGACCTGCAAAGCCACATCCACAAAATCGGTAAGACTATATCCGAACACAGGATTGGCCCCGATCAAAAAAGTATTGTTGAAGATCCCGAACGAAACAGAGCCGCCGGTAAATAGATTTTTCTTCCAGTCGCCAGGCTCTTTTTCGTTCTGTGACCAAGCCGGCCCTGCCAGCACAAACAGAAAAAGCGTAGATAACAGAACATACTTTTTGAACATCAATAACAACATAGCGTACGAATTAAAAGATCTTATCTGCATTCAGTATCCCATTCGGATCAAAAGACCTTTTGATATCTCTCATGAGTCGTAGCGAGGTCTCTTCGAACACGATGGGCATAAAACTTTTTTGGATGAGCCCAATGCCATGCTCGGCGCTGATGGTACCTCCCAGCTGGTGAACCAGCTTGAATAACTCGGCAATGATAGCCTGCATCGGACCATGACCAAAGCTATTGGGAACACCCTCTTTACGGATCCGGATATGCAGATTTCCATCACCGGCATGGCCATAACAGATCACATCAAAATCATGTTCTTTGCCCATCGCCTTTACTCCCTTGATGAGGGCAGGTAACTCGGCGCGGGGAACGACAGTATCTTCTTCGATGGTGTAGCCCACCAGCTTGGCCGCTTCGGCCGCACGACGACGGAGTTTCCACAACTGCTCTTTTTGACTGGCATCTTCGGCAAAGTAGATCTCACCAATATCGAATTGGGTCAGCAAATTGCCGATCGATTCCATCTCTCCCATCAACACCTCCATGTTATTGCCGTCTACCTCAATGATCAGGTGAGCCGCAGTATCATCGGTAATGGGAACGGCAGCGCTCCCTACCAGCTCGCTTACGATCTTTAGGGCATCGATCTCCATCAACTCCAATGCGCTGGGGGTAAAGCCCGCTCTGAAAATTGCACTGACCGCCTCTCCTGCCTCTTCGAGCTTTCGAAAAGGCACCAGCATCAATAGCTCTTGCGTTGGCAGCGGAATCAGCTTCAATACGATTTTGGTAACGATACCCAAGGTGCCCTCGCTTCCTACCACCAATTGGGTCAGATTGTATCCGGTCACATTTTTGAGCACATTAGAACCCGTCCATATGATCTCGCCCGTAGGCAATACTAATTCAAGGTTCAGCACATAATCTTTGACCACACCGTACTTGACGGCCTTGGGGCCACCACTATTCTCTGCGATATTGCCCCCGATAAAACAAGAACCTCTGCTGCTGGGATCGGGCGGATAGAATAATTTTTTTTCCTTAACGGCCAGCTGCAATACTTCGGTAATAACGCCCGGCTCGGTCGTTACTTGTAAATTACGCTCATCGATAGACAAAATACTGTTCATTCGCTCGGTGCTAAGCAACACGCCTCCCAGGTGAGGAAGTGCGCCACCGCTAAGACCGGTACCCGCTCCTCTTGGCGTAACCGGAATCAGATCGGTGTTGCAGATCTTGAGGATCTGGCTGATCTCTTGAGCAGTGCGGGGCTTTATGACCACTTCGGGCAAAAAATGAAGATTCTCTGTTTCATCGTGGGCATAATGATCGAGCGTCTCACTATCGACATAGACATGCTCGGCTCCAACGATCGTTCGAAACATTTCGATATGAGAGGCCTGCAGGGTACCTTTTTTTGACATGCAAACAGGGTATTAAGAGCTCAAAAATCGGTATAAATAGGCAACTGAAAAAGACTAGTAGCGAAAAGAAGGGCACATGGATTCCCTGCGATTGCCCCGGTAAGGATCGGCGAGGCCCTGTTTGACCAGCGAAAGTTCAAGGGCTCCCCTTCTGTTATTGAAGTTCTTGAGAGACGATACGGTCGCATCATAGCTAAATTGCAAGACCATTTCCTTAAACCCGAGTCCGATCGTCGGGATCAGTGACTCGTTATAGCGGTAATAGAGCCCCCCTGATAGAACATACTCGCCATCACCGGAAAGATTATACTGGGCATTAACACCTCCCACCCATTCCGAAGCGGCGGCCTGAACCGAAAAGTACATATGAGGGCTCACGATCAATTGATCGTTCAACTTAAAGCTGGCATTTAAAAACCCATTGTAACGAACGTCGATACGGTTATCGACCCC
>DNMB01000102.1 GCA_003489485.1 Chitinophagaceae bacterium
TTCGTGATGCCGAGTTGCTCAGTCAACGACTGGGTAATCCGTACGAGATCATCTCCATTCAACCGGTATTTGAATCGCTGCTTGCGGTATTGCAAAAAAGTTTTGGGGATCTTCCCGTTGGGTTGGCCGAAGAAAATCTGCAAAGTCGCTCCAGAGGAAACATCTTGATGGGACTGGCCAATAAATTCGGGTATGTACTGCTTAATACATCTAATAAAAGCGAACTAGCCACCGGCTACGGAACACTCTATGGTGACATGGCCGGCGGACTCGGGGTGCTGGGTGATTGCTATAAGTTACAAGTCTATGCTCTGGCCCGCTACATCAATCGCAATAGCGAGGTCATACCGCATTCCATCATTTGCAAGCCCCCCTCTGCCGAACTTCGCCCCGGACAACTCGATGCCGACTCGTTGCCTCCTTATGAGGTCCTCGATCATATCTTGTATCAATACATCGAAAAAAGAAGATCGCCTGCCGCCATCAAGCAACTTGGTTACGAGGCCGCGCTGGTAGACCGGGTACTTGGCATGGTCAATAAAAATGAATACAAGCGTCAACAGTTCTGTCCTATTATCCGCATTTCTCCTAAGGCCTTTGGGGTCGGAAGAAGAATGCCTATTGTTGGAAAATATCTTTCATAAATGACAGGACTGGTCTATAAATCAACGGGCAGCTGGTACATCGTTCGCGATGAGCAGGGACAACTCTGGAATGCCCGCATGAAAGGGGTGCTCAAGCTCGACGAGATCACTTCTACCAACCCGGTAGCGGTGGGCGATAGGGTGTCTTTTGAAATAGAATCAGCAGCTTCCGCCACGGCGGTGATAGACGAGATCTTGCCTCGTCACAATTATATTAACCGGCAAAGTCCCCGTCACAAACACCAGCATCATATTGTAGCGGCCAATCTCGATCAGACCTTACTGGTGGCCACCCTTAAAGAACCCAAGACCTCACAGGGTTTTATCGATCGATTTTTAGTGGCCGCTGCCATGTACCATGTAACTCCGCTGATCGTATTTAACAAAGCAGACCTGTATCGGCAAAAAGAAATGGATCGCTACGAAGCGCTGCGCTCGATGTACGAGGCCATCGGATACCGTGTGTTACTAGTGAGTGCCGCTACCGGACAGGGAATGGACGAATTGCTTGCTACCCTTACTGGTAAAACGACCTTACTCTCCGGACACAGCGGTGTGGGGAAATCGAGTTTACTGAACAGTTGGTTTCCGGGTATGAACCGAAAGACGCAAGACGTGAGCGGCTGGAGTGGCAAGGGGCAGCATACCACCACTTTTGCCGAGATGTTCGATCTGTTGCAGGGTGGAAAGATCATCGATACTCCGGGTATGCGCGAATTTGGATTGGTCGATATCAGCAAGCAAGAGCTATCGCATTACTTTTCGGAGATGAAGCCGCTTTTGCAAGATTGCCAGTTCAATAATTGTTTGCATTACAACGAACCGGGCTGCGCCGTAAAGCAAGCGGTGCAAGAGGGTCGCATTCACGAGGATCGTTTCATCAGCTATCTCTCCATTTTAGATTCGATCGAAGACAAGCAGTACTGAGTGACTATTGGCACCGAACTTTCTCGCTTCGCTTCAGCTAGTATTTGAACTTGGGCTGTTTCTTTAGCTGTTTTTCGGCTTTGGGATCGCCGCTGATGATCTTTTCGGCCCCGATGGGTTGCCCATAGGTCAGTTTGGGAGGAAAGACCTTATGCCAAAGCTTGCAAGAGCTGCAACAAACGCAGACCAGCATCAGTATCAGTATATTTTTTTTCATGGGGTAGCGGCATCGGGGTTAGTGAACCAAGCGGCATAGCGCACATAGTTCTGTGCGATGCGGTTGATCTCTCCTTCGATCAGTTCGCCAGAGATATCCTTTACTTTTTTGGCCGGCACACCGGCATAAATACTGCGCGGTTCACAAACGGTATTTTCCAGTATAACGGCGCCAGCTGCAATAATAGTATTCGAATGCACGATGGCCTTATCCATAATGATGGCGCCCATTCCTACCAGCACATTGTCGTGCAGGGTACAGCCGTGCACGATGGCATGATGACCGATCGAGACATTGTTGCCGATGGTGGTGCCGCATTTTTCGAACGTGCCATGAATACAAGCCCCGTCTTGCACATTGACTTTGTTACCCATTTTGATGAAATTCACATCGCCTCTGATCACTGCATTGAACCAGACGCTGCAGTTCGCTCCCATCTCAACATCGCCTACCACCGTTGCGTTGGGGGCTAAAAAGCAATCGGGTCCCCACTGCGGGTGTTTGTCTCGTACGGGAATGATCAGCGCCATGATCTCACTTAATTTACTTGCAAAGTAGCGCAAATTTTAAAAGGTCGATTTTCTTTGTTTCCTTTGTCTGTGATCGGTCCGCCGGGGCCCTGTAAATATGAATCAACGCGAACTTTTTTTTAAGCATGTGGCACAAACCTCTGCGGCACCGCTGGCCATTGAGGTGGTACGGGCCGATTGTGCCTCGCTCTATGATGCGCAAGGAAAAGAGTACATCGATCTGATCGGAGGCATCAGTGTGGCCAATATAGGGCACCGTCATCCCAAGGTAGTAGCCGCCATCCGTACACAGACCGATGCCTATTTACATGTGATGGTCTATGGCGAGATGATCGAATCGCCCCAGGTTCGCTATGCACAGGCACTGGCAGCCCATCTTCCTTCGTCGTTACAATCCGTTTTCTTTACCAACTCGGGTGCCGAAGCCACTGAAGGTGCGATGAAACTGGCCAAGCGAGTAACGGGTCGCTCCAAGATGATCGCTTTTAACAAATCTTATCATGGCTCTACGCAAGGGGCACTCAGTTTGCTCGGCGATGAATATTACCGCAACGCATTTAGACCCTTGCTACCCGATATTTGGCATTATGATTACAACGAATGTGGTGCCATCGACGCGATCGATGATAGTACTGCCTGTGTGATTTTGGAGACCGTGCAGGCAGAGTCGGGTATTAGGGTGCCCGACAAAGAGTGGATAGAAGCTATTCGAAAAAAATGCGACCAGACAGGTGCCCTGCTCATTTTTGATGAGATACAAGCTGCCTTTGGAAGGACCGGATCGCTTTGGGCCTTTAGCGCATTTGGAGTGGTACCCGATGTACTACTATTAGGAAAGGCCCTTGGTGGTGGAATGCCGCTCGGTGCATTTATCAGCGATAAAAAATGGATGGATCAATTGACCGATCGTCCGGTGCTGGGTCATATAACCACTTTTGGAGGTCATCCGGTTTGTTGTGCGGCCGGGCTGGCTGCCTTCGAGGCCTTGCTAGAAGAAAAATGGATCGCACAAGTAAAAGAAAAAGAAAAACTGTTACTGTCGGCTCTCGTTCATCCCAAGATCAGATCGGTTCGCAGTGCAGGTCTGTGGATGGCTGTTGAGTTTACCGATGCGAATGCCTGTAAAAAAGTGATCGACCGGGTACTGGAGCAAGGAGTGCTTACCGATTGGTTTTTGTTTGCCCCGCATTGTCTTCGCATCTCTCCGCCACTGATCATTCATCAAGAGCAGTTAAAAAAAGCAGCGGCCCATATAGTGGCTGCTTGTGATTCGGTCTTAGGCTAACAGTAGTTGATAGAGCAGCACGGCTAGTGCAGCTCCCAGCACCGGCGCTGCCACGGGCAACCAGGCATAGCTCCAGTTGCTTTTTCCTTTTCCTTTTATTGGCAATATCGCGTGAGCGATACGAGGCCCCAGGTCACGGGCCGGATTCAGTGGATAGCCGGTGGTCCCTCCCAACGACATCCCAATGGACATGACCAGCAGGGCCACAGTCAGTGCATCGAGACTTCCCATAGAGGTTGTGGCAGGTTGAATGCACAGTATGGCGAATACAAAGGCAAAGCTGGCCAGCGTTTCACTGATCAGATTTTGAGCATTGTTCTGTATGCCCGCACCTGTGGCAAACACACCCAATTGCTCCTCTGCATTCAAATGTTCGTTAAAGTGATCTCTATACGAAAGCCATGCTAGCACTGCGCCCGTAAAAGCACCGGCCAACTGCGCCAATGCGTATTGCCAAAATAGGAGGGGAGTAAGTTTATTCATCATCAGCATGGCCACGCTCACGGCCGGATTTAAATGTCCATTGCCACCGAGGTGTACGCTAACGTAAACACCTACGAAAACGGCTAGTCCCCATCCAAGAGTAATGAGCAACCAGCCGGTGTTTTTTCCGTGTGTGCGCTGCAGTGTGTTATTGGCATTTACGCCGCAGCCCAAAAAGATCAGCAGGGCCGTTCCGATAAATTCTGTAAGAATAGTATTCATGGCACTATGGTTAGGTCAGTTTTTTAGTTCGCTTCTTCTGCACGGTCATCGGCCCAGGCGATCGTAGCCCTTACCGCCCGTTGCCATCCCGATACCAAGACATTTCTTTTTGCAGCGTCGAGAGCGGGATTAAAAATTCGCGCTGCTTTCCACTGCTTCGAAAGTTCTTCTTGGTTTTTCCAAACACCTACGCCCAGTCCGGCGAGAAAGGCAGCTCCCATGGCCGTTGTCTCGGTAATGACCGGGCGAATCACATTGCAATCGAGTAGATCGGCCTGAAACTGCATCAGCATATCATTGGCAGTGGCACCGCCATCTACACGAAGCTCGCGAATGGGAATCGCTGCATCGGCCTGCATGGCTTTTAGCAGGTCGGCCGACTGATAAGCAATGCTGTCGAGTGCCGCTCTTGCAATATGGGCATGATTGGTGCCTCTGGTAAGTCCGAACAAAGCGCCTCTGGCATGGGCATTCCAATACGGAGCCCCCAGCCCTGAAAACGCAGGTACCACATACACTCCATCACTGCTCTTTACGGTGGCGGCCAACTTTTCTATATCGGGTGCACTGTGAATGACCTTTAATTCATCGCGTAACCATTGCACTACCGCCCCACCAATAAAAACAGAGCCCTCTAAGGCATAGGTGGTCTTACCGTTGATCTGCCACGCAACGGTGGTGAGTAATTGATTCTTGGATTGAATGGCCTGCTGCCCGGTATTCATCAACATAAAACAACCGGTGCCATAGGTATTTTTGACCATGCCCTCTTCTGTGCACAGTTGACCGAATAGCGCTGCTTGCTGATCGCCTGCCACCCCCGCAATGGGAATACGCACACCGGGAATAACGCTACACTCACCGATCGGCCCCGAACTGGGGTATACGGTAGGTAACACCGAGGCAGGAATATCGAAGAGTTCGAGTAGTTCCGCATCCCATGTAAGCGTATGAATATTGAAAAGCAGCGTTCGTGAGGCATTGCTTACATCGGTCGCATGTACGACCCCTTTGCTGAGTTTATAGATCAGCCAACTGTCGATGGTACCAAAAGCCAGTTGACCGGCAGCTGCTTTTTGACGCGCGCCGGGTGTATGATCTAATATCCATTTTAACTTGGTGGCAGAGAAATA
>DNMB01000142.1 GCA_003489485.1 Chitinophagaceae bacterium
TCAGTTAATTACGCTTCATTTTTGCGGAGACTGAGGGATTGTAACCTACCCCTATTTTCAGAAGATTTTTAGCAACGTAAATTCTGTTTAAAAAAGCTAATTTTAGGAAAACCAACCTCTATGTCAAAGCTTACTTCTTTTGCGCTGACTATTTTTCTGGCAGCTCTTTTTGTATTGACAACTTCGTCTGTTCCTGCTCCAAAGACAGCAAAGGCCCCCTCTACGAATTTATCCGCAAAGCAAATGTATTCGCTGGTAGAACAACAAACCGGAACGGAACTTACTTTCAAAGAGAAGGTGGCTCTCAGGCTCTTCAATAAAAAAATCAATAAGTCGCTCGATAAGGCGGTGCCGCCCGGTGGTGATAAAAGTCATACGGCAGCCATTTTGTTGGCCTTATTCGTAGGCGGTCTTGGAATTCATCGATTTTACTTGGGATATACCTGGCAGGGCGTTGTTCAACTGCTTACACTTGGTGGTTTTGGTATTTGGGCCCTAATTGATCTTATCCGCATCATAACGGGTGACTTACAGCCTAAGAATGGCTCTTATACCTCCAAAGGCTAGAAAATAGTGGTGGTTGACACCCACATTGGCAAAGGACTGTTTACTCGAGGATCTTTTCAAAAAAAAGTGGTCTGCCTGTTGGGGTTAGGCCCTCTACCACGACACGAAAACGCTTGGTTCGGTCGCTATTGTAAAACTCGATGGGCAATCGACCTTTGTTGCCATTTAGAAAAAGGGCAGAGCGCCAGAAAAGTGTAATGCGGCCATCGAAGCTGTTCCGTAATTCGGGGCTATTGTCGTAGCGGATCTCGGGAAATGTCTGTATGCCGGAATAGCCTGTAAACGTAACGGCACTTCCACTATTTTGTTTGAGCAATTCTATCTTTTTGGTATAGATCGCCAGCGCACCGCCGGGTCCTCCGCCCTGGGCTGCGGCAAAACTGCTAAATAGTTTTACCAGTGCGATCTCTGCAGTAGGGATGGTCAATAAAACATCTGCATCTACTTCTACCTCGTTGAGGTAAATCACCATTGGAGGGTTTCCCATACCGCTGACGCTGGGTAATTGTCGATAAAAAATGCGATACTTCGTTGGATCATTTTGCATGTCGAACCCGCCTGATTGACTTGGGTTAGGGGGCGATTTTGAGTAGTCCGGGTCTACTACTTGAAGTCCCGGTATCCTAAAGCGGATGTACTCGAAGATATTGTGGTAAGTGGTGGCTTCGTCGGTATTGACCAGGTCGATAACGCGCTCTACAAAAGCATCTGTCTCGAAAGCGCCTCGGGTGTACTCTTCTTGGAGCTTCTCCAAGGGCGATTTTGTACGTGTCTTGATCGTTACTTCTTCGAGTGTTACACCCTCCGCTTCGCGAACAAGTTCGTTCATCTTTTGGAGCCAGGCAGTATCTCCTTGCTGCAAAGGAGTCTGCAGCGGCGGTAGGTTCGGTCGCTTCCAGTTGGATGCTGCCACCAGTGAGGGCAGCGATGTCGCATCGAGTCTAATGTCAATAGCTCTTGATTTTTTTGGTGCCCGGTGCTCTGCGAAAATAAATCGTGCCGGGCCAAAGAATAGTATCGAGTCAATGCTAAATCGACCTGCTTGATCTGTTTCTGTAAATAAAATATTATTGCGAATCCGAGGGGCCGATAATACGGCAATTAGTTTTGCATTGGCGAGTGGTTGGCGGGTATCTTTAAAGAAGGCTTGTCCCTTAATGGTAATGTACCCTTTTTTATCGGTACTCTTGATCGGTAGCGATACCAGAGGAGTGGGGGAGTCATTTTTTGAAGAAGTCAACATCAGCAGGTCGAGTCCGACACTGGCACTGTCGGCCGTGGTATTAAAATACCAATCTGGTCGAACTACTTCTTCTTTTAATTCGAAAAGCAGAAGACTTTGTGCCACGAGCGTGGAGCGACCATAACGACCACCGTCAAGGTCCGCATCGGTAACGGCTATCGATATGCTGCCTTGCAATGAATCGGGCCATTGCAGTATCCATTTATTTTTTGCCTTGCGTGCTAACGAGATCGTATCGGTTTGCAACGAGAAGGTCGATCGGTATTCATGATTGTTGACAAAGACGTTTCGGGCTGCAATAACACCACCACTGCTGTCTGTAACAGTGATAGTTAAAATGCCAGAAGCGAGTTGTTTTGTTCTAAGCACGCCTTGCAGGGTATTGACCTTCGGGGAAAGCGGTAACCGAAATACCTCTTGCTCCTCCATTACTCCGGTAAGCCATCTTCCTCGCAAGAGCGGATTCTTTTCGGAACTGGTCAGTTCAAATAAAAATCCCTCGGGATGATCGATCAATGAGAGAACGTTACCGGTCGGTCTTACCGCCCCTAGCGACTGGCGTCTTACACTCCCATCCTCTACCCATTGCGCGTAGTAGGTCTGTCCGGGTTCGGGGCGTAGATAAAATTCTCCCATGCCTTGGTGCCAGGTTGAAAACGAGGTAATGATGTTGCCTTGCGCATTTTGGATAGTGCCCGATAGTGTCGCGGGCATTCCACGGTTATCGAGGGCCTTAAATGCTATATGTGATTCGATACCCTCTACCAGAGAGCCGCTTTCGGCATAAAAGAAAAGTTGACTGTTTGCTGCTGTGGCGGTATTTGATCGCGGCGGCGTCTCTTTTCCAATAACGTATACGAGGGTTTGAAAAGGAATCAGGCTCGACTCATCGGTAAAGCCCCGAATATAATACCAGCCCGTAGCACAGTTGGTGGGTAGTATGAATTGTCCGCTGGTAACGCCCAGCGCTACTGGAAACTGATGGCGCAAGCAAAGTGAATCTTCTTTCCATAATTCCGCTTGCAAGGTAGAGCCCACCGGTGTGGCTTCGGGAGCGCTCAGGTAGGCATTGAACCAGATGGTTTCGCCTCTTGCATAGACCGAACGGTCAAGTTGCAGAAGGATCTTTACTTGCTGCGAAGATCTCAATGTAGGGTTTGACACGGCAGCGTTCGGTAAGGAGGGCGATTGCGCATTCAGCCTGCCCGCGGGCATCGCCAGTAAGAGCATCACAAGCGCAAAGAGTGTCCTGTAATATTTGAAAACCAAAGGTATAGTGCCCAGATACGTTCTTCTGATCATTGGTGTAAAGTTCGGGAATTTGTAAGGGCGCTGAACCAGGGCTTCATCGACGTTTGAAAAACATTTAATTTTATATTTAATTGCAATGCAAGAAAAAAATATGAAAAAGCTATTTTATCTCTCTTGGGCTATCTCGCTGTTGCCACTTTTTTCTTTTCAGTGCAGTGTTGAAACCCTATACCCCGAGTTTACCGGAAGGGTAGAGCTTGAAGGCATCTGCGGGCGAACGGTGGTGTCCGTAATTTCTGGCGATCTGGCCGATCTTCCGCCCAACACCTATGCAGCTTCTTGGCAAGACCCATCTACGGGTATCACCTATCAAAATGTTTTTTTGATCGCAAATCCTTGTCAAGTACAGCGGGTATTGAGAAGAGACGATGTCATTACTTTTCGGATTCATCCGCAACCCGATTTGTCTTGCATAACTTGTATGGCCTATTCTCCTGCTCCCATTCAGAAATTACCGATTGAGGTTTTTTGAGCTGATCTTCATAGGTGATATTTACCTTATTGCTATACTACTTGCAGCAATGGCGTCGCCGGTTCTCTCCCGCTGGTTATTCAAACCATTTTCCGGTCTTTTATGCTGCTAATCTTTGATCTCTACCACCAGCAAATAAGAGGGTAGCGAAGGCAGTTCTTGCAGCCGATCAATCCATTGTTGCTGTATGCTTTTCTTTATGTTGCCCGAGCGCTTGTACTGCTCAGGGCTGCACAAGCATCCCAGCGAAGGCGTTAAAGGATAATAGGGCTCGTTCTTGTAATAAACAGCAGGAATGGCCGTGCCGTGGGCGATGATCTCGCTTCGACCCAGCTGGCCGGCCGTAAATGATTCCCATAGGCCGGGTAGGGTGGCATACGGGCCCAGCAAGGCAGCATACTGCGATCTTGCATGGGTGGTATCGGTAAAGAACATGCCGGTGTTTCCTGTCTCGTAGGGCATAACCAGCTGCAGATTCGTAGTGGGCCCGATCCATGCATTCGTGCTGCTGGCCAGTCCTACAATCTTGTACAATCCTTGGGGCGTATTGCCATTGGTCAAAAAGTAAGGAAGGTTGGTGACAGAGCGTGCCAATTGCGGATAGCGAGCTATCTGTTGCCGCTTATTCTTTATCCAGTTGCCAACGCTGTCTCTTATGAGTAAAAAACCGGGTTTATCTCGGTTGCGGTACTGTACACTAACGATGAGCGATTGGCCGGGCAATAGCGGGTTTTGCATAAGCGCATCGAGTGTGATCGAAGAGGGCTTTTGTAAGCTCCATTGTTCAAACGCCTGGTAATAGGGAGATGCATAAAAAGGATCGCTTTCAGCAAAAGGTACGTTACCCGAGTCCATGCCTGCGGCCTTGAGATGCACTAGTAAAAGGGCTTTTATTTTTTCGGTTTTCGCAAAAGGCAGTAGTTGTTGTAACGATAGAATATCTTGGCCCGGATACAAACTGTACCAGGTTTGCAGCAGTGTCCACTGCAGATCGGCGTTTAGTTGCGAAAAGTGTTGAGTGAACTCGGGCCATCGTTCGTTGAATCCTGCGGGTCGGTATTGCATTAGCTCCATGGCCCAACCTGCCGATCGCCAGCGAGCAGCTACACTATCGTGAAAGGGCAATCGCACGGTCAGATCGACCATATTCTTTAGCTCGCGTGTCTTGCTGTGTTGTGCTTGCCGCTGCGTAAACAAACGGACTTGTTGTGCGGGGCAGGTGCCGGCCCAGCAATAAATAGCGAAAAGGAGAAGGAAGACGGGTTTCATGGTGCGGAATCAGTCCGTAAGTTATTGCGCGTTATTAATATAAAAACCCAAACGCCCAAAGAGGTAAAATTTCTTTGGCGCCAGTTTCAATGCCATCCTTCACAATCCAAGAGTTGGGGGTTGATTTTATTTGCTGTTTTTTCTTAGCACTGCCTCCTATTTCAAAGGTGTATTGACTATCTACAAGAAAATCTCCCTTTTTGGGTGCTTCCAGTTGGTGCTTGGGATTGAGCATAGCGTGAAAAAAAGTTTCTCGTACACTGCCAGGGTTGGCGTTTTCTTTGGCCAGTGCAGATAAGAGCGTTGTGTTTTGTAAAAATATTTTTTCGGGCTTTTGAAGGGTTGCGGTACTCTTTCCTGCCGGGTAAAGGAGTGAAATAATTTTTGCCTGCTCTAAATAGTGCAAATAGGCGTTGATTGAATTTCTGTGTATCTGAGTTTTTTCACCCAGTTCCTTGATGTTGGGCTTAAACGGCACCTGCCC
>DNMB01000091.1:0-8017 GCA_003489485.1 Chitinophagaceae bacterium
GAAGGCATAGCCGGTGGCCACAAGGGTTGCGACTAGTGGAGCGGCCCCAAGCAAAAGGGCTAGCAAGTAAAAGCAAACACAGGCCAGAAAGAAAAAGTTCATGGGTTTAGGAAGGCCCAGCATAAAAATATTGGTCATGTTGGGCAGTATCGATTTGCCTTCCATCGCCACTTGGTAGTTAGGCATGCCACTGAACAGATTCGGGTTCCAGAGCGGAAAATGACCCTTGGCTTCTTTATACTCAAACGAATTTTGAGCCATTCCTTTCCAGCTGACATTGTCGTGCTGGTCCAATTCATTTCCTTGAATGGCAGGCAGGCAAAACAGAGCCGCTACTGCCATAAAAAAGAGGAGGGCCAGTACGTGCGGAAGGACCTTCTTGACCAAGGCATTTTGCATAGGGAGATATTTGAGCAACAAAATAATGCTATTTTCATGGATAAGTAAAACCCCTGTATGGTGCACTCCATTATTTCCAATAAGGCAAATAGGCTGTTTTTGATCTTGGGTGGATTTTTTATAGCCAATGCATTGATTGCCGAGATCATCGGGGTCAAGATATTTTCGCTCGAGCAAACCCTTGGTATGGCGCCACTCTCAGTGCGCATTTTCGGTAACGAGCTTTCTTTCAATCTTACGGCAGGGGTATTGTTGTGGCCGGTCGTGTTCATCATGACCGACCTGATCAACGAGTACTATGGCACCCGGGGGGTACGATTTTTATCGTGGCTAACGGCCGGATTGATTGCTTTTGCCTTTATCATTTTCATGGGAGCTATTCGACTGTCGCCTGCTGCATTCTTCGTGACCAGTAAGCAGGGTAGCGGTGTGCCCGATATGCAACTGGCTTACACGAGCGTGCTTGGGCAAGGAGGGTTTATTATCGTTGGCTCACTCACGGCATTTTTGTTGGGACAGCTGGTGGATGTGCTTGTCTTTCATCGAATCAAAAAACTTACCGGCGAAAAGTATATCTGGTTACGAGCAACCGGTTCTACGCTGGTTTCGCAGTTCTTGGATAGTTTTGTGGTGCTCTTCATCGCTTTTTACGTGGGTACTCGCGTCAATGCTCAGCCCGGCGATTTTGAGTGGCCGATGAGTTTATTTCTGGCAGTGGGTATCGTCAATTACTGCTATAAATTCTGCGTTGCGGTCTTGCTGACACCTGTAATATACTGGGTACATTCGCTGATCGAAAACTACCTGGGTAAAGAACTCGCTGCCTCCATGAAAAAGGAGGCCATGACCGACTAAGGCCTATTGTTTTCTTAATTGGGCGGCCACAATTTTATCGATTGGCAGGCTCAAGGCCTCTGGCCCGAATTCGTTCCACTGTACAAATCGAAATGTCTCGGTTTGCTCGTGCTCTTGGTAGCGGGCCAGCTCTCGTTCATCAAAGTCAAAGGGTTTGGTCTTGAGCGTTACGGCGATAGCCTCTAACGGTTGCACGGCATAATAGATCGAGATGATCTGTTGAGCCGGATTAAAGGCCGAAAGCTGAAAGTAGTCAGTAGTGTAAATATGTTCCTTGACCGCCACCCGAAGATTCATCTCTTCTAAAAATTCACGGGTCAGACAGTCTCGGGTACCTTCTCCGAACTCAAGACCTCCTCCGGGAAATTTTGTAAAGCGATCTCCACGGATCCACTCGTCACTTACTAGCACACCTTGCTCGGAATCTTGTAAGATGCCATAGACGCGAATGGTAAACTTTTTCATGCGATCAGTTTTTGCGGGTCAATATGGGTTTCAAAAACAGGTTCAGCAGGGCCGCAAAGCCAAATGGAGTGGTAGCGATTATTTTCTTTTACAAAGCGAATGATCAGTGGTCCGCCTTTCGTTTGTACTGTTATCTGAGTGGGCCCATCGAGTGCAGGAGCGCAGACAAGGGCAGCGGCCACCGATCCGGTACCGCAAGAAAGGGTCTCGTCTTCTACGCCCCGCTCATAGGTGCGAAGTAAAATCGAATTGGGGTCATCCGTGCGCTGAACAAAATTTACATTGATGCCTTGTTGGTTGTAAGCTTCGCTATAGCGGATCGATTTTCCTACCGTAACTACGTCTGTTTTATTGATATCATCCACGAACAAGACCAGATGGGGTGAGCCTGTATTAACGACAATGTGTTCTTGCTGGCGTTCCATATCGACTACGTCTTGCATGAGTAGCGATATCATTCCGTTTTTTTCGTTGATGGATCGGTGGGGTCCATCGGATGCACTAAACGTACAATTATCGGTAATAATCCCCAGTGCCGACGCAAATTTGGTGATGCAGCGCGCCCCATTGCCGCAGAAACTTCCCGGATGTCCGTTGGCGTTAAAATACTTCATCGAAAAATCTGCGTGCTCGTTATTCTCCAGTAAGATCAGTCCGTCGGCGCCAATTCCAAATCGCCGGTCACATAATTTTTGAATTAGTTGTTGCGATAGGTCTTGGTACAGGCCGGCTCGATTATCGCCCAGCAAAAAGTCGTTGCCAGTTCCTTGGTATTTGCTGAAATGAAGCTTGCTCATAACGCCTCTGCAAAGGTTCGCAGAAAGTGTTGAATCAACTTTTCAACGGCTGCATTGATATTTTCAGAGAAGGTTTGACTTACTCGGTTCGCCACAACGGCATTTAGTGCCAAGCACTGATGACCCAGCAGACGTCCCAATCCGTAAATGGCGGCGGTCTCCATCTCCATATTGGATATGCGGTGCATGCCATGTCGAAAATGGGTGAGACTATCTACAAAGCCAGGGTGTCTGAGTCCCAGCCGAACGACCCGTCCTTGTGGTCCGTAAAATCCTGGTGCGGTGATCGTAATGCCCGAGTGCAGGTCTTTTGCAAATAAAGACAACAAAGCGGGGGCCGCGCTACTCAAATAGGGGGCTCCCGAAAGTTGGTGAAACTGGGTTTGTGCGCAAAAGCTTTCCAGTAAGGTCGTTTCTTCTGCCGTGGGCTCCAATCGGTAGTAATGAAGTAGGTTGTCTATGCCCAGTCCGTGCGTGGAGGCTACCAGCGAGTCGATCGGAATATCTTTTTGTAACGAACCGGTGGTGCCCAGTCTAACGATTTTTAGCGTACTCAATTCAGGTTTAGGAAGACGGGTATCCAGGTCAATATTTACCAATGCATCGATCTCGTTCATTACGATGTCTATGTTGTCGGGTCCAATACCAGAAGAAAGAACGGTAATTCTTTTTTGACCTATTCTTCCGGTATGCGTTATAAACTCACGGTGCTCTCTTTTGTAGTCGATCTGGTCAAAATATTTGCTTACGGCTGCCACACGGGCAGGGTCGCCCACCGTTACAACAGTGGGGGCCAATTCTTCGGGTCTGACATCGAGGTGGTACACCGCACCGCGAGAATTGATAATAAGTTCAGAGGGGGCAATCGGCTTCATTGATGTCAAAAATAGTGCTTATTTTCGCAGCCAATCCTTTCGGGTCCTGTGGCCGAGTGGCTAGGCAGAGCTCTGCAAAAGCTCGTACAGCGGTTCGAATCCGCTCGGGACCTCCCTTAAACCCCCGTCAACCCCTTGTTGTTCGGGGGTTTGTTGTTGATTCGGGGGTTCCCTTTTAGTGACGTAAATTTGCTTGTTATGCTGACCAAAGAAGAAGAGGATTTTATCGGTTACTGGGCGCATCATCGTTTACAAAAGCGCAAGGTCATCAAACAACTGGCAGTAGGCCTTCCGATGGCTATGGCACTAGTGGTAGGCATCTCGCTTAATTTATTTTCCGGGTGGTATACCCGTGCACAGATGGTGCTGTTCAGAGAGAGCGCCTCTTTGGTAATTGTGTTGTTGATCGCTGCGCTTGCGATGATTATCTTTATGGTCGTATTTTCTTCTCGTCATCGCTGGGATCTAAATGAACAGCGCTATAAAGAGTTATTGCAGCAACAAAGAAATGAGACCACATCAACTACGTAAAATTTATTTACATATGAACAGGTACAGCGTTTTAGTTTTGTCAAGCATCGTTTTTTTTATGGTCGGCTGCGTCAAAGACAAGGCCTGTGTTCCTAAGACAGTGGCCAGCGAGCAGACAACCATGCAAAGTTTTGCTACTGCTAATAATATGACGGTCCAGACGCATCCCAGTGGAATGCTCTATCAGATCGTCAATGCCGGTAATGGTGCCACGGCCAATCTGGCCTCACGCGTATCGGTTCGCTACACGGGCAAATTGATGAATGGTACCATTTTCGATTCACGCACTTCTACACCTGCCGAGTTCATACTGGGGCAGGTGATCAGCGGTTGGCAGCTGGGCGTACCTCTTATTCAAAAAGGCGGTACGATAAGACTGCTCATCCCTTCTTCGCTTGCTTATGGCTGCACGGCCACTGGTCCCATTCCGGCCGATGCCGTACTGTATTTTGAAATCGAGTTGGTAGACGTTAGATAATCCTATGCCTTACGAAGCGATCTCCACCTTCGATATTTTTAAAATTGGGATAGGTCCTTCCAGTTCACACACGCTGGGACCATGGCGGGCGGCCTTACGCTTTGTAGAGGAGCTGCGTGCCAACCAGGAGCTTTCGCTGGTCACCGCCGTTAGGGTATTGCTTTACGGATCGCTGGCTAAAACCGGAAAGGGTCATGGCACCGATGTGGCCGTGCAACTGGGACTGGCCGGAGAAGATCCGGTTGATTTTCCTGTTGACCAGATCGAAGCAAGACTTGGTTCTATTGCAGCGATGAAGCGACTTTTACTTGGCAAAAATCACGAGATCGTATTTGACGCCCGCGAAGACATCGATTTTTTAATTACAGAGACACTTCCATTTCACTCCAATGGAATCACCTTTTTAGCTACGCTCTCTACCGGTGCCGATCGGGCCGCCACGTTTTATTCAGTAGGGGGTGGATTTGTGGTAAAGGAAGGAGAACAAACATCGTCTCATCAAACGGTAGATCTTCCCTTTCCTATAAACAACGCCGGTGATCTGCAACACTGGTGCATTAAGACCGGATTGTCGATTCACGAGATCGTGTTAGAAAATGAGACAGCCTGGAGAGCCGAGTCGCTTACGAGAAAAAAAGGAATGGAGATATGGACGGTCATGCAGGACTGCATTTACCGAGGTTGCCATACGGCCGGTGTACTGCCTGGCGGTTTGAATGTGAACAGAAGGGCTGCGGATCTCAATAAAAAGTTATTGCCTGCCAAAGCGACCTATCAAAACAAAGTTGAATGGGCCAATGCAATTCGCTCCGGGGGTAACGATTTTAAGTATACGCTCGACTGGGTAAGTTGTTTTGCCTTGGCGGTGAACGAAGAAAATGCAGCTTTTGGAAGGGTAGTGACCGCCCCTACTAATGGGGCAGCGGGAGTAATACCTGCCGTTTTGCAGTATTTTATTTGTTTTTGTAATGGAGACAGTGAAGAAAAGATCCTCGCATTTCTTTTTACGGCCGCACAAATTGGAAGTCTGTTTAAAAAAGGGGCCACGCTTTCTGCTGCAATGGGAGGCTGTCAGGCAGAGATCGGCGTTTCATCTGCCATGGCTGCGGCAGGGCTTACCGAGGCCATGGGAGGAACCCAGCGGCAAGTGCTAATGGCTGCAGAGATCGCTATGGAACATCATCTGGGTCTTACTTGCGATCCCATAGGAGGGTTGGTGCAGGTTCCCTGTATCGAGCGTAACACCATGGGGGCGATCAAAGCCATCACCGCTTCGCAGCTGGCTTTGCAAAGTGCGCCCGATCTAGCCAAGGTCTCACTCGATGCCGTTATCAGAACCATGTGGGAGACGGCACAGGACATGAATCACAAATACAAGGAGACTGCCGATGGCGGCTTGGCCATCAGTGTACCGCTGAGTCTGCCAGAGTGCTAAAATCGTTCACCACATTGTAGAGGGTATCTCTTTCGATCGGATCTCTTTTGGCTTGTCTGATCAGATGCACCAATTGCTCGGTGGTCAGGGTGGGGTGTTGTTCTTCTGAGCCCGCCATACTGTATATCTTGGTGCTGTCATCGATGGTGCCATCTATATCATCCACACCGAACGATAGCGAGAGTTGTGCATTTTGTCTGCCCAGCATGGGCCAGTACGATTTGAGGTGTGGAAAGTTATCCAAATAAATTCTGGCAATGGCATAAAGTCGCATATCCTCGATCAGCGTGCTTTCGGCCACATGGCTCATGTCATTATCCTTGTTGCGAAACTTCAGCGGTATAAAGGTGTTGAATCCACGGGTCTGGTCTTGCAGCTCTCTGAGTCGTCGCATATGATCGATGCGGTGTTCGAACGATTCAATGTGACCATACAGCATAGTGGCATTCGAGGGTAACCCCATTTCATGTGCCGTGCGATGAATGGTCAGCCAGCCATCGGCGTTTACTTTATCGGCGCAGATCTTTTCACGGATCTCGGGTGCAAAGATCTCAGCTCCTCCGCCCGGGATGGAGTCTAGTCCGGCTGCCATTAGTCTCTTTAAGCCTTCTTGCACGCTTACCTTGGCTTTTCGAAACATATAATCGTACTCTACGGCCGTAAAAGCCTTGATGTGCAACGAGGGTCGATGTTGTTTGATGGCTTGCAGCAGTTCGCTAAAAAATGCCAGATCCATTTTGGGATGAACGCCACCTACAATGTGCACTTCGGTTACGGGTTTGCCATCGTATCGCTTTACCAGGTGTAGCATTTGGTCGATGCTTAACTCCCAGCCCTCTTCGCGATGGGCATACAGTCGACTGTATGCGCAAAACTGGCAACTGAACACGCATACGTTGGTCGGTTCAATATGAAAGTTTCGATTAAAAAAGACCTTGTTGCCGTGCCAACGCTCTTTGATCTCATTGGCCAGTGTACCGACCAGCCCAAGGCTGGCTTGTTTAAAAAGCGTCAGACACTCGGCATCGGTAATGCGTTCGCCGGCCCTTACTTTTTCGACGATTGAAGCGAGCGAAGCGGGTAGATTTTTTAATTCGGTCATGATGTTACGATAGCGACGCGGCAAAGGTAAGTCGAATTCTGCAGGGGCGTTTGCTTTGTTCGTTAATGACTTAAAATTTGCTACCTTTCCCTTAACCAAACCACGGCTTGCTATGGAAAGATTTCAGGGAATCATCGGTGTGATAATGATATTGGCGATCGCATTTTTATTTTCCAACAATAAGAAACGAATCAACCTAAGGCTGGTGATCAGCGGTATTCTCTTACAAGTAAGTATCGCGCTGTTGATCTTTAAGGTGGGGCCTGTGCAGTGGTTCTTTCAACAACTTGGAAAGGGGATCGGTAAACTTGAGCAGTTCTCGAAGGCCGGTGTGGATTTTGTGTATGGTGGAATTGCCACCATCGGGGCAGACGGCAGTGCGCAAAGCTACCGGGCCCCGGATTCATTCGTATTTGCTTTTAATGTTACGGCCACTATTGTGTTGGTTTGTGCACTGGTGGCGGTATTCTATCATATTGGTCTTATGCAACGAGTCGTTTCGCTCATCGCGCGTGCCATGAACCGGGTGATGCGCGTAAGTGGAGCGGAGGCGCTCAGTAATGTTGCCAGTGCCTTTGTAGGACAGGTGGAGGCGCAAGTGATGATCCGGCCCTATCTGCCCACCATGACGAAGAGTGAGTTACTGGCCAGTATGAGCGGTAGTCTGGCTTGTATTGCAGGTGGTATTTTGATCGTCTATGCTAACATGGGTGCCAAGGCAGGTATGGACCTGGCTCCCACCTTGATCATGGCCAGTTTGATGGCTGCGCCCGGTGCATTGGTGATCTCCAAGATCGTTTGGCCCGAGACAGAAGAGAGTCAAACGATGGGTAAGGTCAAACTAGAGGTAAAGAGTAATTACGTAAATGTGATCGACGCTATTTCGCACGGTGCCGGCGATGGGTTTAAGATCGCCATGAACGTGATCGCCATGCTCATCGGTTTTATTGCCGTTATAACGCTGATCGACTGGACCCTGCTTCAAGTCGGGCATCTTTTTGCTCCAGCATTTGACCTGAGTCTTAATTGGATCTTCGCAAAATTATTTTATCCCTTTGCCTGGGCCATGGGTATTCCATC
>DNMB01000091.1:8360-9467 GCA_003489485.1 Chitinophagaceae bacterium
ACCTTGCTGGGTCAAAAGCTTACCATAAATGAATTCGTGGCTTTTTCGAACCTGACCACCAAAGCAGTACCTATTGTAACTACAAAGGGGCTGTGGATCGTGAGCATCGCCATCTGCGGCTTCGCCAACTTTAGTTCTGTGGGAATGCAGATCGGGGGTATTGGCGCACTGGTGCCGGAAAGAAGAGGCGATCTCGCCAAGCTCGGTTTAAAGGCCTTGCTTTGCGGAACGCTCGCCTCTTATCTCTCAGCATCCATTGCAGGCATACTGATGTAGTGCATGCCTATCTTCTCAAAACTGTACAGCCTTAAATATGGGCTTCGATTTTCTTAACGAAGTTGGCTTTGGGTTGTGCGCCCACTAGCTTATCGACCACCTGGCCATTTTTGATAAAAAGTATAGCGGGAATTGAAGTGATGCCATAATTCATTGACACCTCCGGATTGTTATCGACATTGAGCTTTCCAACATTTACTTTGCCATCATATTCTTTGGAGAGTTCTTCGATGACAGGACCAATGGCTCGGCAGGGCCCACACCATTCAGCCCAAAAATCAACCAGGGCCAGTTTATTTGATTCGAGTACTTCGCTTTTAAAATTCTGATCGGTAAATTCTTTTGCCATTGTTTGTTTTTTTAAAGAAGTAGCAAATTTAGTTCCGCTCCCTCGATTCCGGCCCTGTTGGCATTTGTTGTGCAAAAGTTGTCAGCCTAGTGGCTCTGTACCATCATGCCTATGCCGGGGGTGGTCTCCAGAAACTGAACCAGCTCAGGGTTAAGCTCGATCCCATAGGAGGTGGCTATTAGATTGACCTTCATTTTTTTATGAACGTCATTTAGGATTAATTTGAATGCTGTTTTACCAGGATTTCGCTTGATGTTCTTTTCAAAGAATCGGATCAGCTCGGCATTGATGTCTTTGGGCTGGACTTCAACGGTAAGCGATCTTGTCAGGTTGGCCAGCATGGTTTCGGCCAGGGTTACACCATTGACCTTGAACTCGAATTCATTGCGATTGTATCGTTGTTTAAGATAGCCTACGATCAATACGGTGCTGCCGGGTTGTAAGATCGGAGAGAGCCGCAGATAGTCATCGCTAAAGAGTGG